>JAQURX010000015.1 GCA_028715415.1 Candidatus Omnitrophota bacterium
ACATTACTTGGTTGGTTTGGGACGGCAAGCTCTGTTTGTACTTTAATTGCAATTTCTTTAACTACTTGGATTTCCACAAAGCTTGGAAAGCGCAAGACATTTTTACTTGCCATGTGCCTTGCTATTGTCGGTTACGCTTTAAAATGGGTAGGATATAATCCTCAGCATCCCTATTTACTGATGATTGCTGTTCCATTTCTGGCATTCCATTTGGGGGCGCTCTTTACCATGGTTCCGTCCATGGTCGCTGATGTATGTGATTTAGACGAGTTGAACTGCGGGACTCGTAGAGAAGGGATGTTCAGCGGTATTTACTGGTGGATACAAAAGCTCGGGCAGGCAGGTGCATCTGTTCTTGCAGGAATCTTGCTTAATGTGACTGGTTTTAATATAGTATTAGCCGCAAATCAGACTCCGAAGGCTTTGTTGTATATGCGGCTTTGCGATATTGGTATCCCGATAGTAACTACTTTAATTGCTATTTTTATTATTATGACTTTTGATATTTCAGAATCCAGGGCTTATGAGATTCGTGCGCAAGTAGAGAGGCGAAGAGGGGAAAGAAGAAGCCAGGAGAAGCAGGTAGAAGCAGACAGGCGTAAAGGCGATAGAAGGGAATAGGATGATGATGCAGGTTTCAGGTTTCAAGTCACAAGTTTCAAGTCACAAGCCACAAGGAAAAGACAAAAAATTGTTTTTGCTTTTACTTGTGCTCTTGTGCTCTTGTGCTCTTGTGCCTTATGCATTTGCTCAAGAGAAGCCCTCTTCTACAGAATTAATTAATAAAGCTTGGGAAGCGCATGGCAATGGTGATATTGAGGCAACCTTTAAATATACACAGGAGTGCATTGATCTTTATAAGGCAGAAGCGGATAAAATGCAGGCCGGTTTAAAAGAGTTTCCCCGCGGCAGAAAAGATATTGAGGCTGTTGGGCCGTTAAATGATGTGGCAACCGCATATTTTATTCAGGCAGAGTCTTTTCGCAAGCAAGGCAAGAATGAAGATGCTATTAAAACTTTTAAATTGATTATCGGAAAATATCCTTATGCTCAGGCTTGGGATCAGCGTGGTTGGTTTTGGATAGTAGCAAAAACTTCCAAAGAAAGCTTAGCGCAGTTTGAAGGAGAAAAGGTTAAGCCGCAGGAGTTGCCAAAACCTAAAGTAAGCCAGCTTGCGACAAAAGTTATTTTGTATGATTCAGGCAAAGAAGAGATTGTTGATTATGAGAAATACGGAGAGTTCCAAAATGTCGGCACAAAAGATTATAAATATGTGATTAAAGATCAGGAAGGTTTGAGTAGCGCTGTCGGAGAAGGGATCTACCCGAATACGACGTCTATACGCTGGGATCCGGAATATAAAAAAGCTTTGAAGGAAAAACGGCTTGAAGGCAGCCATTGGGATTTTCTGCAGTCTCCTGATTTAGAGGCAGCGTTTTTAAAATGGGCTACTGCTTCTGAGCCTCAGGGAGTTAAACTTTTTTATACAGGGCTCGTTTTGGAAAAGGCAGGGTTAATTGAAGAAGCGATTAAATGTTATTATGCAATAGTGGTAAATTTTCCGGGCACTTACGGCTGGACTTATTGGCATACTCCTTGGTATATAGGGCAAGCTGCTATTGCAAAGATAGACTTTCTTTTGCGCAAGAATCCCGGTATCGGTTATCGTTTGATTGATGCTAATATAAGGATAATAAACGGCTACGATATGGATGTCGCCAATGATATCGTGGTTACAAACCCGGGGAAGTTCGTTAAGATAAGCCCGTTGGAAAAACTAAAGCCTCGCCCTTCAAAAGACTTTTTGAGTATTAAGAAACGCCGTGGTAAGGGTAAGGTGAGGCTTGTGCAGTATGAAACTGGCGATTGGGAATTGTTGGTTAATGATAAGCCTTACATGGTTAAAGGAATAACTTATACCCCGACTAAAGTTGGGCAATCTCCAGATGATGGCACACAGACTAATTGGATGGAGGATGATTTTAATTGTAACGGAAAGATTGATGGCCCATATGATTCCTTCGTTGATAAAAATGGGAATAATATACAGGATAAAAATGAGCCTGCAGTTGGCGATTTTAAGTTAATGAAGGATATGGGTGTTAATACTATAAGGCTTTATCATCAGCCATTTGCGGTTAATAAAGAATTATTGCGCGAGCTTTATGAAGAGTACGGGATTATGGTTATCATGGGGGATTTCTTCGGCAAATACGCTATTGGTTCGGGCGCCTCATGGAATCCGGGGACAGATTATAATAATGAAGAGCATAAAAAGAAAATGCTTGAGTCAGTCAAAGAAATGGTAGAGGAATTTAAAGATGAACCGTATATTTTGTTCTGGCTCTTAGGCAATGAGAATGTTTACGGCTATGCCTGTAATGCAGATAAGGAGCCGGAAGCATTCTTTAAATTCGCTAACGAAGCAGCCATTATGATAAAATCAATTGATCCTGACCATCCTGTTGCAATTGGTAACGGGGACATTCTTTTCTTAGATAGATTTGCAAAGAATGCCCCTGAGGTAGATATATTCGGTACGAATGCTTATAGAGGAGAATATGGATTTGGCTCTATCTGGAGACAGGTGAAAGAGGAAGCTGATATTCCAGTTTTGATTACTGAATACGGCTGTCCTGCGTATGCCCAAGATTCTTCTTTAGAGGTTGCAGAAGAATTACAAGCAGAGTATTTGCAGAATAGCTGGGAAGATATAGAAGGAAATGCGGTATTTAACAGAGGCGTAGGCAATTCCATAGGCGGCGTTCATTTTGAATGGCTGGATGAATGGTGGAAGGGATATGAGCCGGCACAGCATGATATGAAAGGTTTGTGGAAAGGGCCGTTTCCCGACGGATATATGCATGAGGAATGGCTTGGTGTTTCAGGCCAGGGTGATGGTAAATTTAGCCCTTTCTTAAGGCAACTCAGGAAATCTTATTATATGTATAAAAAATTATGGAGATAACGAAACAGAAAGGAGGAACACAAATTAAAAAAATCAAATTTAAAGATTGGCAACTCAATGTTAATTTTAAAATAGAAAAAGGAGGAATCAAGATGAAGCGAGTAATTGCTATGGTGATGGCTGCTATCTGTGTTTTCGCGTTTACAGGGCTGACTATCGCAGAAGAAACAGCAGCTCCGGCTGCGGCTACGCAGGAAAAAGTATTTAATGTTTACACGGACAAGAAGTCTCCTGATAATCACTTTATCCCTTCAGGTTGGATGGGGGATACGGGGGATATCAAAATGAACGATCAAGCAACAACAAATCCCCACGGCGGGACAACTTGCCTTGAATTTACTTATTCTGCTAAAAAAGCACAAGGACAAGGTTGGGCAGGTGTTTATTGGCAAAATCCGGCAAATAACTGGGGTTCTAAAAAAGGCGGGTTTGATTTAACCGGCATGACCAAGATTACTTTTTGGGCAAGGGGTGCAAAAGGCGGCGAATTAATCCAGAAATTTGTTATCGGTGGTGTTAAAGGCCAGTATCCAGATTCTTCAACAATTGAGATGGGGCCGGTTGAGTTAACTGATACTTGGAAAGAATATACAATTAATTTAGCAGGTAAGGACCTTTCCTATATTAGCGGTGGTTTCGGCTGGGTTACAAACGCTGACCTTAATCCAGATGGGGCTGTTTTTTATATTGATGACATAAAGTATCAGGCTGACGCATCAATGAAGCCAGAGAGCAAAAAGCAGGAAGAAGTGCCATTCTATGTTTATCTAGATGGATCTTCGTCTAAGAATCATTTCATAGCGTCTGGTTATATGGGTGATTACAGTGATGTAAAGTTAGATGCTCGGTCAAAAGAAGACCCATATTTGGGAGATACCTGTATAAAGGTAGTTTATAATAACAAGGCTACTCAAGGATCCCGTTGGGTTGGGGTTTATTGGCAGAATCCAGCGAACAATTGGGGGACTGTTGATGCCGGGTTTGACCTTTCAAAAGCCACCAAGGTTACTTTTTGGGCACGCGGCGAAAAAGGCGGAGAGAGGATTGAAGAGTTCAAGATTGGCGGCATCATGGGAGAATATTCCGATTCTGATTCTGCTGCTATCGGGCCGGTAATATTGAATAAAGAATGGACACAATACACCATTGATTTAAAAGGTAAGGATATGTCTTATATCATTGGTGGTTTTGCATGGTCAAGCAACCTTGATGTAAATCCTGAGGGTGCAGTATTTTATCTTGATGAAATTAAATACGAATAATAAAAGTTTCAATTTGCAAGTTTCAGGTTGCAAGTCTGACAAGGCACGAGGGCACAAGCTTAAAACTTGTGCTCTTGTGTCTTGTCTTCTTGTGTCTTTTCTTTTTCCTCTCCCTGCAATGGCTGCGAAACAAAAGGCCTCTGTCTATGTAAAAAAATTCAAGAACAGCCGGTATGAATTAATCGTAAGCGGTAAACCATATATTATTAAAGGAGTTTGTTATAATCCAATCCCCATTGGCCAAAATCATGAATATGATTGGTGGTCTGATCCAAATAAACCATGGATAGCTGATGGAAAACTAATGAAAGAAATGGGGATAAATACAATTCGTCTTTATCAGTCGCATGAAAATATAGAAGAGGTTAGAGCAGTCATACGTGATTTTTATGAGCTTTATGGGATTAGGACAATTATGGGCAGCTGGCTTGGTTTTTGGCAATACCCCTGCCCTTTTTATGCAGATAAAATCTTTCAGGATAAAGTCAAAAGAGAAGCTGTTGATATGGTCAACCAACTGAAAGATGAGCCGGGAGTCCTCTTGTGGATCTTAGGAAATGAAAATAATTATTCTTGTTTAGGCAGAGTAAATCCGTGGACGAGTGAGGATATAGATAAAGAGCCGGATCCTCAGAAAAAGAATTTATTACGCGCAAAAATTTATTATTCTTTTGTCAATGATATAGCAAAAGAGATCCATCAGATTGATACAAAACATCCTGTTGCAATTGGCAACGGTGAATTAGTCGGCCTTGAAAGTGCAAACCTATACTGTCCGGACATAGATATCGTAGGTTGCATTATTTACCGCGGGAGGACTTTTGGTAATCTTTTCAAGTCTTTGAAATCGGTGTTTGACCGGCCAGTTTTTTTTGCTGAATTTGGCGCTGATTGTTACGATGCTTATTTAAAGAAGGAAGACCAGAATATGCAGGCTTTTTTTCTTGAATCGCAATGGCGGCAGATTTACGAAAACTTAAACAGCAATAAAAAAGAAGGGGAAGGGAACTGTATCGGTGGAACAATGTTTGAGTGGATAGATGAATGGTGGAAGCATGATGAAAGTAGTTCTGATAGTTGGAAGGTTCAAGATACCGAATCAAATTGGAACAATGGGAATTATTATTTTGATATTAAAGCTGAAGGCAATAAGAATATGAATGAAGAATGGTTTGGAATTGTAGCATTGTCTACTGAAATGGAAAACGGGTTAAACAAAAGAATCCCAAGAAAAGCTTATTATGTGATTAGAGAATTCTGGAAAAAACCAAATATAGATATTAAAAAGGCGAAAAAGAAATGATTACAAAACAAATTTTAAAAACACGGGTTAGTAAAGTAGTCTTAATTTTAACTTTTTGTTTTCTTAGCAATACCTGTTTTGCAGAGGAGACAGCTGTAAGTAATAATGTGGTGGAATTAACAAAGCAGATTATGGACGCAAAAGAAATTGATAGTTGTTTCCCAAAACTTGAGGAGTTGAAGAATATATATATAAAGGAAGGCAAGTATTCTGAATTTGTAGATTTCTTAAAATCTCTGATTGCAAAGAAAGACGCTATAGCCCCTTACGCAAATTATTATATTGCACTTTCCCGCTTTGAGCATATTGTGGCTTTGGAAGAGAAGCAGGATTGGAATGAATATTTCTCTAAAGTAGAAGAATATAGGAAAGATATTATTGATTATGCTCAGAAAGCCATTGATGCAACTACTCCTCAGAATTCAGTAAATATTCTAAGCCGCCTTATCCTTTGGGAGTTTCATCGCCAACAGCAGGATGCTTTTGTTGAACAGTCTCTGGCTGATTTAATGAATTCGGTTTTAGAGTTTGGAAAGGATACTACTGATACGAAGACTTTAAAAGAAGTTGCTGATAAGCTTTTAGCTGCAGATGAAAAAAATAAATCAAGGCAAGTCTATAAAATCTATGTTGAGAAAATTTCTGCTTCTCAAGTGAAAGAAAAAGAACTTAAGGATATAGCTTTTGGTTTCTTTAATGAAGGGAATTTAGAGCTGTCAGAGGCTGTTTATGATTCTTATGTTGAGAGAATTACAAAGTCAATGTCAAAAACGCAGCTAAAGAATTCATTGTTAGAGCTTGCGAAACTATTTTCTTATAAAGATTCTGGAAATAACGACCCAATATATGCCGAATCCATTTTTAAAAAAGCAGAAGATGCCTTTGGAAAGAATTTCTTTAATCAGGAAACAATGTACTTAAGGGCGTTTAATTTAGAGAAAGCGAAAGAATTTGAAGGCGCAAAAAATGTATATATTGAGTTCTTAAATCGTTTCAAAGATGATGTTAATTTTGACAAAGCTGCTTTTAAAGTCGGGATAATTTATGCTTATGTCCTAAAGGATATTGAAAAGAGCAAAGAGTATTTTGAGAATTTAGCAAAAAAAGAAAAAGTCAGCCCTCAGGCCATTTCAAGTTTATATCAATTAGGCCTCTTAAGCCAGTGGGGGGAAGATCTGGACAAGGCGAAAGAATATTATAATAATCTTTTGGAGAAAGCAGGAGATGATTTTGCGGAAACTGTCAATTTGGCTAAAGAAAGATTATCTGAAATTGAACAAGGAAAGCCCATGGAAAATAATCAAAAGGTTTTCTTGGATGCCGCGTTAAATAAAAATAATCCCGCGCTTGATATGAAGAGATTAGGCTTAAAGGTTAGCCCTTCTGAGGCTAAGCCCGGCCAGAGCGTAAGTATAAAGTCAGCAGCCTATACACCAGAAAGTGGTTGTATGCAAGTTGAGATACAATATGTATGGGCCGGAGATTTGGCTGGAGCGAAACCGGCAAATAATAGCTCTTCATTGGATATTGCTTATCCCGGAGCAGGAACTAAGGTCGTTTGTTTGGTTGAAACATCCCCCTCGGGAGTAATTGATTACAATATTGATTTTGCAGACATTTATTAATCCTCTTTAAACTCCACACGCCATTACTCCTTAAAATAACTTGACTTATAATTTTTTTAGTAGTATAAATAATATGATAATTAATCATTTTATTAAGTGCAGTTTCATGTTTTTCTAATATATTATTAGGGAAGAAATAAGCAAAATGAAATCATTGGATTTTCAAAAAGAAGAACTCAGCGAGAAAGAAAAGCGTAATATTGATATTTTGGAGATTTTAAGAAAACACGGGCCCATCAGCCGGCCTGATATTTCAAAGCAGATAGGGACAAATGTTGTTACTATCTCAAATTATATTGATGAATTTATAAAGCGTAATCTCGTCTATGAAAAAGAATTTGATGTTTCCGAAGGTGGAAGAAGGCCGCTTTTATTAGATTTAAATCCGCAGTCCGGGTTTGTGATTGGCGTTGGTTTGAATTTGATGAATATGGTTGGCCTTTTGGTTGATCTTAAAGGGAACATTATCACCAAGACTCAAATCGCCCGCCCAAAAGCTTCCGTCAGGGATGTCTCCGAGTCACTCTTGCAGATTGTCCGTGAAATCTTAAGGCGCTCAAAGGATTTTACTCCTAATATTAGAGGCATTGGAATCGGGATTGCCGGTCTAATAAATAAAGAAAATGGTTCTATCCATTGGCCGCAAAAGATGGATAACTATTACACATATTCTTCTGTTGACCTTCCACTAAGAGACTTATTAGAGAAAGAATTTAACCTGCCTGTTTTAATTGAGAATGATGCCACAGCAGCTTGTTTTGGCGAGCATTGGATGGATTTAGAGTATGGGGCAAAAAATATTATTTATATGTTCTCAGGAGTCGGCTGCGGGATTATGATTGATGGAAAGATCTATCGTGGTTCTCAGGGTTATGCCGGAGAAACATCTATTTATAATTATAAGCGCGACGATTATTTTAATTGCAAGGCCGGAAAGCCTTGTTTTGCTAAGCGTTGGGAAGTTGATTTAGGGATTGTCTCCGATATAAAAGAAAAACTAGCCAGCGATAAACAAAAGGCAGAGCTTTTTTTCAACCTTACATCAAGTACGATTGAAAATGTAGACTTAAAAAGTGTTTTCATTGCTGCCCGGGCAAAAGACGAATTGGCTCTTTCGGCGCTGGAAGATGCAGGAGAAAGGCTCGGGATTAAAGTTGCTTCTTTAGTAAATTTGCTTAATCCTCAGGTTGTCATTATCGGGGGAGGGTTTGAAGAAGCAGGGGATGTCTTTTTAAATAAGGTTAATGTGACAGTAAGGGAATGGGCTTTCAGAGAGGCAACTGATAATTTGAAGATTGCGTATTCTCAACTGCGAGAAAATGCGGTTGCTTTAGGTGCATCAAGTTTAGTGATGCAAAAAGTTTTTGCTCAATTATGGTAAATGGGTCTTGAAGGTTAGTCTCGTCATTTAAGGGGGGAGAGCATGGAGCAAAAGATTAAATATATTCTTGTTGGCCTTATCGGTTTATCTTTAGTTTTTCTTTTTCTTTTTGTTTCAACCTTAACTTCAAAGCAGCAAATTATCCAGCAGAAAGATGAGTTGGAGAAAAATCTTGCCAGTAAAGAAGAACAACTAACCGGGCTTGAAAACAAACTACGTAAGGCGGAAAATGAATCAACTGCTATCAAGGGAGACCTGAACAAAGCTCTTGAAGACAGGCAGGAATTAGAAAAACAGCTGGAGATGTTAGCTAAAGCAAAAGACGAGCTTATGCTGAAATTAAAAGAACGCCAGGCTCAACAAATACAGGAAGTTTCGCAGATTCCTGTTACTTCGGATGCGTATTGGGCAGGGATTTTAAAGAATAAAACTGATTTGGAATTTCAGTTATCCAATATACGTAATGAATTAAAAACGATGCAGATTAATAATGAGCAATTGTTGAGGGAAAAAACCTCAATGGATTTGGATTTGAATACATTAAAGCGGGAAAAAGAAGACTTAAGCAGGCAATTGGATTACAATCAGAAGATAATGGATAGCATCAGCCAGGAATTAGTCAGAGAAAGAAATGATAAAATTCAGATTCAATCCACATTTAAGTCTTTAAGAAATGAGAATACTATCCTCTCAAGGCAATTAAAGAGTTTAAATAGCCGTAAGATTACTCTTGAGCGCAAGGTTCAAACGCTTCAAGAGGATAAAGCCGGTATTGAGCGCAGGCTCAATGAGATGGAAACAATGCTTACTGACAGGCTTTCTCAGGTGAATGATCTTAAGGATGAAATTGACGCTATCCGTAATAATAAACTCGCCTCTTCTCCTAAGCCAGCAGCTGATAAAGATGAGAATGTGGAATTGTCTCCGATTGTTGTCAGGCCTTATTCTGATAAATCAAGCTCCTCTCATCAGGATACCAGCGTAATCGGAAGAGTACTTGCAGTTAACAGAGATAATAAGTTTGTTGTTGTTGATTTGGGCGAAGAAGCTGGAGCAAGGGCAGGGGATACCTTCTATGTTTATAGGCAGGATGAGCGGATAGGCACGATAGAGGTAATAAAGACGAGCAAGAGTGTTTCGGCATGCGATATCAAGAAAGAAAGAAAAGACATGCCAATCAAAAAAGACGATACTATCAGGTAATCTTTTATTCATAAATTTATTTAAATGACTCGCACCAAGAAAAGCCCTTCCAAGACTATCTCTATTGAAGATGTTGCTAAGCTTAGCGGCGTATCAATCACCACAGTCTCTCGCGTAATTAATAAATCTGCGTCTGTTAAGGATAAAAACCGTTCAAAAGTCTTAAGCGCAATAAAACAACTTAAATACCAGCCTTCAGTTTTTGCCCAGCGCCTTGCTACAGGGAAAAGCAGCGTTGTTGCTTTAATCATCCCTCGTTACGAAGGAGTATTCTATTCGTTTTATGCCCTTGAGCTTATCCGTGGAGTCGGTACTCTTTGCGAGGCTTTGAAACTTGATTTGTTATTGCATTTAACTGATAGCCGTTCTGTTTTAAATCTGCGGGGAGTTGGAGGAATAGTTTTTGCGGATATAATCGGCAATCGCCATCAATTGGAAGACGCTCTTAGCGCTGGAATCCCTTGTGTTGTGATTAATAATTATATTGAAGATTTAAATGTCAGTTGTATTACTATTGATAATACCGGCGGGGCTGAGAACGCGGTAAATTATTTAATTAGTTTGGGCCACAAAAGAATTGCGCATATTACCGGTGATTTAAGTACGCAGGCAGCATTCTCTCGTTTTGAAGGTTACAAATTAGCTTTAAAAAAAAATAATATTGCTTTAGACGAGAAGTATGTTTTTAAAACTGATTATTCGCGCGGGCAAGCAAGGGCTTCGGCGGAACAATTAGTAAAAATGCCCAATCCTCCTACTGCGGTTTTTGTTGCGTCAGACTCTATGGCTTTGGAAGTAATGGCTGTAGCAAGAGAATTAGGCAAAGATATTCCTAAAGACTTATCTATTGTAGGTTTTGATGATAATCCTTCCGGGCTTTACGGTCCGGTTGCCTTAACTACTGTCAGGCAGCCATTAATTAAGATGGCAGAAGAAAGCATCAAAGAATTAAACCGCCTTATGAGTGCAGGTGAAGGCGCGCAGGTCAAAAAAATAGCCCTGCCAACAGAGTTGGTAATAAGAGATTCCTGCAAACCGCTTAAATAAAAGTAACAAATTCTTTCGTTCTTTCGCTTTTCTAGTCGGAGCACAATAAGTAGTATGCCTTTAAACCAAATAACACAATATATTGTATTTTTTGTTGACAAGGAAATTAGATGATGATATACTTTTTTGCATACAATATTTTAAACCTTTTTATCTTGCGAGGAAAAAATGGCGCCTAAACTGTCAGAGAATGCTTTGAAGGTTTTGGAGAGAAGATACCTTAAGAAAGATGAACAGGGAAAAGTAGTAGAGACTCCGGAAGAATTATTCCAGAGAGTCGCAGGCGCAATCGCCTTAGCCGATAAACAATATGGCAAGAGCGATAAAGAAATTAATGATTTAACAAGCGCCTTTTACAAGATTATGAGCAATTTGGAATTCCTTCCAAATTCTCCCTGCCTGATGAATGCGGGAAAAGATTTGGGGCAACTTTCCGCATGCTTTACTCTTCCTATTGATGATTCAATGGAATCCATTTTTGAAACTCTTAAAGTAACAAGCCTCATCCATAAATCCGGGGGCGGCACTGGTTTTTCTTTCTCAAGGTTACGCCCAAAGAACGCGGTTGTAAAAACTACCGGGGGAATAGCTTCAGGGCCGATTTCTTTTATGCGCGTTTATGACGCAGCAACCGAAGCGGTAAAGCAGGGCGGAACGCGCAGAGGCGCAAATATGGGGATATTAAGAGTTGACCATCCTGATATTATGGAGTTTATCACCTGCAAAGAAAATAACAAGCATATTACAAACTTTAACATCTCCGTCGCGATGACCGATGAATTTATGAAGAAATTAAAAAACGGCGAAGACTATGATGTTATTGACCCACATACCAAGAAACCCGTGGTACGTCTTAATACAAAAGAAGTTTTTAATTTAATTGTAAAACAAGCTTATAAGAATGGAGAGCCGGGAATTATATTTATTGATAGGGTTAATGAGTATAATCCAACGCCGAACTTAGGCAAGATTGAAAGTACCAACCCTTGCGGGGAGCAGCCGCTTCTTCCTTATGAGAGCTGCGACTTAGGATCAATTAATCTTGATCAGATGTGTAAGTTAACGAACGGAAAGCTTGAGATTGACTGGGATAACTTAAGAAATGTCACCCGTTTGGCAGTTCACTTTCTGGATAATCTTATTGATGTGAACAGGTTTCCCCTTGAGCAGATTGAGAAAGCAACAAAATTAACCAGAAAAGTCGGCTTAGGAGTTATGGGTTGGGCAAGCCTTTTAATCCGCCTAAAGATTCCTTACAATAGCGAAGAAGCAGTTAGCCTTGCCGAAAAAGTAATGTCATTTATCTTAAATGAAGCGAACAAAAAATCTTTAGAGCTCGGGAAGGAAAAAGGAGTTTTCCCTGCTTTTAAGGGAAGCATCTATGATAAAAAAGATGGTTCAACAAGGATGCGAAACGCCACTCTTACGACTATCGCTCCGACGGGGACAATCAGCATAATCGCAGGCCCTTGCTCTTCAGGTATTGAGCCGCTCTTTGCCATTTCCTATTATCGCAACGTAATGGATAATGATAAGTTGGTAGAGGTTGAGCCATTGTTTGAAGAAGTAGCGAAGGAAAGAAATTTCTATAGCCGCCAACTCATGGAAAAGATTGCGGAAAATGCCTCTATCCAGAATATTAAAGAAATTCCCGAAGACGTGCGTAAGGTATTTGTTACGTCACATGATATTTCTCCTGAATGGCACGTGCGTATGCAGGCTGCCTTTCAGAAATATGTCCATAACGCGACATCAAAAACCATAAATTTTCCGCATGATGCGAGCATTGAAGATGTCAGGAAGGCGTATTTATTAGCGTATGATTTGGATTGCAAAGGGATTACTATTTACCGCGATGGCAGCCGTGAAGAGCAGGTTTTAAATGTCGGTAAACCGGTTGAATCAAAAGAAAAAGCAGTAGCTGCAGAGTCAAAGAAAGAGATTGCTCCCCGGCCTCGTCCCGAGGTAATTATCGGGACAACTACTAAGGTTGCAACCGGATGCGGGAATCTTTATGTAACAATAAACGTTGATGAAGAGGGCAAACCATTTGAATTATTTACCCAGATGGGAAAAGCCGGTGGCTGTGCCGGATCGCAGTTAGAGGCAGTTGGCAGGCTTGTTTCTTTGGCTTTTCGCGCAGGAGTGGAAGTTAAGTCTATTATTGAGCAGCTGCGTAATATTAGATGCCCCAGCCCTTCATGGGAGAAGGGACAGCGGATATTTTCTTGTGCCGACGCAATTGCCCGGGTTATTGAAAGAAGGCTGGTAAATAATCAAACTGTTAAAGCTAATTTAGAAGTAGCGGAATTGGCAATGAAGCATTCTAGTGATGATGAGAACGCCTTATCTGATTTTGTTGATAATGCAGAGATAGTAGGTGTTTGCCCTGATTGCGGGGGCGCGCTTCGTCATGAAGAAGGCTGTGTCAAATGCCATGCCTGCGGCTTCTCTAAGTGCTAAATTGAATTTTAGATTCGAGATTCGGGGTCAGATTTTAACGTAAATTAAATCTGGCCCCGTTTACTTTTATGAAAAAAATAATTTATATAGTTTTGGATGGGTTGGGAGATAATCCGATAAAGGAGTTAAACAATAAAACTCCTCTTGAGGCGGCTCTTACGCCTCATATGGATAGCCTTGCCAAAGAAGGCAAGGTTGGGTTAGTCTATCCTGTGGGTAAAGGAATAGTCCCGGAATCCGATACCGCGGTAATCAGTCTTTTGGGTTACGACGTAAAGAAGTATTATACCGGCCGTGGGCCATTAGAGGCTTTTGCGGAAGGTATTACGGTTAGCGAAGGCAATGTTGCATTAAGGGTAAATTTTGCAAGCCTTGGGGAAGACGGGAAAACTATTTCCGACCGCAGAGTAGGAAGGACTCTTACTCAGGAAGAGACAGATGGCTTTGCCAAAGAAATCAATTCTAAGATTTCGCTTTCAAGCGCTACCTTTGAATTTGTAAATACAGTCGGGCACAGGGGTGTTTTGGTGCTTCGTCCAATGCATAATAAATTATCCCCTTGGATTACTAATACTGATTCTGCCTATGGGAGGCATGGGATTTTTGGAGTAACAAGAGAAAGGTGTGATAATTATTTGCTTCAGTCAGTCCCTATGCGCGGGCATGAAAATTCTTTTGATGCGAAAGAGACAGCGCTTATTTTAAATGAGTTTACCCAGAAGTCTCTAAAAGTTTTAAGTGAATCATATATAAACAAAAAACGTATTTCTGAGGGAAAGCTTGCCGCGAATGCAATCTTATCAAGAGATGCGGGAAGCTCTCTTCCTAAATTTCCAAATGTTCAGTCGCTTTATCGTTTAAGCTTTGGAGCTTTTGTTGAAATGCCGGTTGAGCGGGGGATTGCTTTATTAACAGGGATGGAGATAATTGAGGTGCCGAATAAAACAGGGCACTTGGATGTGGATTATGCTGTCTGGGCAAAAATAGCGTTAGATGCGATTGATAAATTTGATTGCCTTTATGTGCATATAAAGGGCCCGGATGAACCAAGCCACGATGGAGATTTTAAAAAGAAGATAGAGATTATTGAATTAATAGATAAATTTTACTTTGGCAGCCTTCTCTCAAGCTTAAACATGAAAGAAACTGTTGTAGCGGTTACCGCGGATCACTCTACGGTTTGCGCAACTTCCACTCATTCCAGCGGCCCTGTGCCTCTGCTTATTTCCGGAGGAAATAATAAGCCTGATAAAATTAGCAGTTTCTCCGAGCGCTCCGCAGACAAAGGGTCATTAGGTAAGGTTTTAGGAAATAGCCTCCTGCCATTACTTGTAAAATTAGCTAAATAAGAGTATATTTATAACTATTATGGATAAATACGATATTATAGTTATCGGTGCTGGCCATGCCGGCATTGAAGCGTCTCTTGCAGCCAGCCGCATGGGTTGTAAAACTCTCATGCTTACTTTGGATAAAAAGAGTATTGGCCTTATGAGTTGCAATCCTGCTATCGGCGGCGTTGGGAAAGCGCAGTTGGTAAGAGAGGTTGATGCCTTGGGTGGTGAAATGGCAAAAGCAGCTGATACCTGCGGCATTCAATTTAGAATCCTTAATGCTTCCAAGGGTCCGGCAGTGCAATCCTCCCGCGCGCAGATAGATATGGCGTTTTATAACAAATATATGTGCGATGTTGTAAATGCTCAGGAGAATTTATTTGTTAAAGAAGTTGAAGTTAAAAAGCTTCTTGTTGATGGCCCAAAAGTAATAGGCGTTGTTACTGATAAGCCCGAAGAGATTTCTGCGAAAGCAGTAATAATCTGCCCCGGGACTTTTTTGGACGGCTTAATCCATGTTGGGCTTAATCATCATAGCGGAGGAAGGATCAATGAGAAAGCTTCTATTGGCCTTGCAGATAACCTAAAAGAATTAGGCTTTAATCTGCTCAGGTTTAAAACCGGAACCTGCCCACGGCTTGATAAGAATACAATAGATTTTTCTAAGCTTATCGTGCAAGAGGGAGATAATCCGCCGCAGCCATTTTCTTTTTCTACCAGAAAGATTGAACAAAAACAAATCCCTTGCCATATTACTTATACTAATAAAATAACGCATAAAATTATTCTGGATAACCTTAAGCGTTCTCCGCTTTATGCGGGGATTATCAAATCTACAGGTGTCAGGTATTGCCCTTCTATTGAAGATAAAATTGTAAAATTCTCGGATAGAGAGAGGCACCAGATATTTTTGGAACCGCAAGGTTTAGGAACTGATGAGATCTATCCAAATGGGATATCAACGAGCCTTCCCGAGGACGTGCAATTAGATCTGATCCATTCTATCGCCGGCCTTGAGAATGCAAAAATAATCCGTTTTGGCTATGGTATAGAGCATATGGTAGTTGAGCCAACACAGTTATTCCCGACGCTTGAGGCAAAAATAATTAAGGGTCTGTATTTAGCAGGGCAGATTAACGGGACAACCGGATATGAAGAGGCGGCGGCTCAGGGGTTAATCGCGGGGATTAACGCTGGAAAGCGGATAAAAAATAAAGATGAGCTTGTTTTGGACCGCTCAAGCAGCTACATCGGAGTTCTAATTGACGACTTAACTACAAAAGGAACGCCCGAGCCATATAGGATGTTTACTTCGCGTGTTGAATACCGTTTGGTTATCCGTCAAGACAACGCGGATTTACGCCTTGGCAAAATCGGGCATGATTTAGGTTTGGTTAAAAAAGAAGATTTCAACAGGCTTAGTAAAAAAATAGAAGCAATTAAAGAAGCAGGGGAATTTTTAAAGAAAACATTTGTTAAGCCGTCAAAAGAAGTAAATGATAAGCTTAAGGAATTTAATTTCTCTGCGCTTAAAAAATCCATTTCTCTGGAAGAACTTTTAAGAAGGCCGCAGATAAATTTAAATAATTTAACAGAGCTTTCAGGAGTTAAATTAGATTTCCCGGAAAGTGCTTTGCGGGAGGTTGAAATTGAGGTAAAATATGCTGGGTTTATCCAGAGGCAGCTTAAGGATGTGGAAAGGTTTAAGAATCTGGAAAAAATTAAACTGCCGCTCGATTTGGATTATTCTCAAATTTCCGGTTTATCCCGGGAAATAAAAGAAAAGCTGATTAGATTTAAGCCGATTAATCTGGGGCAGGCCTCAAGGATTTCAGGGGTTACTCCGGTTGCGATTTCACTTCTTATGATTTATTTAAAGAAGATTTCACATGCCTAACTATGGACAAAAGTAAAAATTATTTAACCTTAAAGAAATATTGCCTTACGCAGGGATTTGATTTATTCGGTGTTGCCGACATAACTGGATTAAAAAAAGAATTTTTCATTTCCGAGAGTGCTTTAGAAAAAATTGACAGGGCGATTTGCCTTGCAGTGCGTTTGTCCAAAGGCGTACTTAAAGAGCTTGATAATGCGCCTACAAGGCTTTATTTCCATCATTACCGCACAGTAAATACCTTTATTGATCAGACAGCATTAAAGATTTGTAGTTATTTACAGAAGAAAGGTTTTACCGCAATACCAATTCCTGCTTCGCAGATTGTTGACTGGCAGAAACAGACAGCGCATTTATCTCATAAAAAACTGGCTGTTGAAGCCGGCCTTGGATGGATTGGAAGAAATAATCTTTTGGTGAACAAAGATTTGGGAAGCCAGTTTAGGTTGGTGACAATTCTTACCGATATGCCGTTAAAAACAGATAAACCGGTAGAATTTGGCTGTGGAGAATGCAGATTGTGTATGAATGCCTGTCCGGCTCAGGCGATAAAGGATAAACCTGCTGAATTTGAACATCTGTTATGTTTTGAAAAATTAAAGGAATTCCAAAAACAGCGCCTCGTTGACCAATTTATCTGTGGGGTGTGTGTTAATTTATGCAAAGGTAAAAAGAAATGACAAAAGAAAAAATCCTGATTGTTGAAGATGAAAAAGATATCAATAAAATGCTAGATTACAATCTTCAAAAGGAAGGTTTTAGGACTATCTCCTGTCGCGATGGGGAGGATGCTTTGGATTTGGCGAATAAAGAGCATCCGGATTTAATTCTTTTGGATCTTATGCTTCCCGGGATTGACGGGCTTGAGGTGTGTAAGAGCCTTAAAAAAGAAGATAAGACCGCAGTTATACCTATTATTATGCTTACTGCAAAAAGCCAGGAATCGGATAAAATTGTCGGCCTTGAATTGGGGGCCGACGATTATGTAACCAAGCCGTTTAGCCCAAAAGAGCTGATTGCGCGGGTAAAGGCAGTGCTTCGGAGAAGCAAAGAAAAAGATAAAGCGCCTGTTATAACTAAAATTGGAGATTTAACAATTGATTATTCTAAGATTTCGGTCATGGTTAAAGAAAAGCCTGTTGAGCTTACATCAAAAGAATTTGAGTTATTAACTACGTTAATTAAGGCTAAGGGAAGGGTGCTTTCAAGGGATTTTCTGTTGGATAATATCTGGGGATTTGACCATGCGATGGAGATTCAAACTCGGACAGTGGACGTGCACATAAGGACACTGCGCAAGAAATTAAAGAGCGAGGCAGAGCGTATTGTTACTGTGAAAAATTACGGATATAGGTTCGAGGCAGAAGAATAAAAATGTTATTTTCCGCTAAAGACAAACAAATTGATGAAATAATTACTGTTTTAAATAATATTGGTTCGGGTGAACCCGGGCGAAGAACGCATATTCTGTCATCCGGTAAGATAACCGAGCTTGCCGAGGCGATAAACAAGGCTGTTTCGGCGCTTGAAGAAAAAATTAATTTACTTGAAAAAGAAAAGCAGCAGGCTTTAACCATACTTAATAATATGGTTGAAGGGGTTGTTGTGGTTGATAATGATTCAAGGATCAAGTCATTGAACCCAAGCGCTAAGAGAATATTTAATGTCCCTTCGGCTGAGGTTGTTGGCCGGTTATTATTAGAGGCTTTTCGTAATAACGGCCTTTCAGAGATAGCAGCTGATGTTTTAAAGAACGGGAAAGTTGTCTTAAAAGAGTTAAATGTGGTTTGGCCTGAGCAGAGGGTGTTTCAGGTTAATGCATCTCCAATCTTTGAAAAAAACATTGCCAGTGGATGCCTTCTGGTTATTCACGATGTTACAGAAATGCGCAAATTAGAGACAATGCGCCGTGATTTTGTAGCCAACGTCTCCCATGAATTAAAAACACCGCTTACCTCTATTAAGGGTTTTGTGGAAACCCTTTTGGAAGGGGCAATAGATGATAAAGAAAACAATCTTAATTTCCTGAAGATTATTCAAAACCATGCACAAAGGTTGGATAATTTGGTAAATGATTTATTGGATTTGTCGTATGTTGAGTCAAAAGAAGCATCTATAAATAAAGAAAATATTAATCTAAAAGAAATTTCTGAAGAGATGTTGCTGAGTTTTAAATCCAAGGCAAAAAAGAAGAACATTGAGGTTAAAAATGAATTGCCTTCTGATGTATTGGTTGTCGGGGATAAAGGAAAAATAGGGCAGGTATTTACTAATCTTATTGATAATGCTGTTAAATTTAACAAAGAAAATGGGTTTGTGCGTATTTATTGCGAAGAGATGAAAGATAAACTAAAAGTGATTGTAGAAGATTCAGGTGTTGGAATCCCAAGAAAAGACCTGTTAAGGATTTTTGAACGGTTTTATAGGGTAGACAAGGCGCGTTCAAGAGAATTAGGCGGTACAGGGTTAGGTTTATCCATTGTTAAGCATATTATTGAGTTGCATGGAGGAGAGGCCGGGGTGGAGAGTGTTGAAGGCTCCGGTTCAAAATTCTGGTTTACTTTATTAAGAGGATAAATATGAATGAAATTTACTTAACAAAAAAAGGTTATCAGAAGTTAGCAGAGGAATTAGAGCATTTAAAGAAGGTAAAAAGAAAAGAGATCTCTAAGGCGATTGGCAAAGCAAGAGAGCATGGAGATATCTCGGAGAACGCGGATTATGATGCGGCAAAAGATGCCCAAGCTCATAACGAGAAACAAATTGCAGAATTGGAATCTAAAATAGCCGGAGCACGTATTATCGATGATGAAAACATTCCTAGCGATGAAGTCCTGATTGGCGCAACAGTTAAGCTTAAAGATATGGATACGGATGAAGAGCTTGAATATACCCTTGTTTCAGAGGTGGAGGCGGATTATTCTCAAAATAAGATCTCCGTTACTTCTCCGGTAGGCAGCGGGCTTTTAAATCATAAGGAAAACGAAGTTGTTGAAATCAAGATTCCAGCAGGAATATTAAAGTATAAAATATTAAAAATTTCAAGGTGAGGAGCGTATGAAAAAATTAATATTGATACTAGTTGTTTTGTTTTTGGCAGGGCTAGTTTCTTGGACAGTGCTTTTAAACAATGTTGAATATGTTAAATCAAAGAATATAGCTTCAAGCAATACAAAGAACCTTTCCAAAGTTTCAATCGGCATGAGTAAGGTTGATTTAATAAAGACTATGAATACTCCTTCAAGAATTGAAGTGTATTCGTTAGGTAACCATGTAATAGAGTTTTTGTTTTACAGGACCCGCCCTTTAAATGCTTTTCTAAAAGATAACGATATTAATTTTATACCTGTTGCAATTTCTAACGACACTGGAAACGTACTCAGCCTGCAAAGAGATTTCTACGAGCAAGTAATAGCCTCAAAGAAATAGCAGACCCTTCTCTTAATAGACTTAACCCACATTTTACATTTCGTTCATCCGGATTTAATCCCCTTATTTTATACTTTAGCCATGATAAAGAAAAATAGAAATAGGCTAAAGAAAATATCCAAATTTTTCGCTTCAATCTTAAATTATTTGAAGACGGTAATTGATGATGAATTGAGCGTATTGGATATTTACTATGGCCAATACGCCTAAAGTATGATTTTTAAGAAAAAGGAGAGATTGAAATGATAGAAAACGAAAGCAAAGTTTTGGTAGTGGAAGACGATAAAGACATTAGTGAGTTAATCTCATATAACTTGAAGAAAGAGGAATTTGTTGTTACTCAGGTTTTTGACGGGTTTAATGCGCTTAAAATGTTAAATCAGGAGTTTTTTAATATTGTGATTCTTGATCTTATGCTTCCGGGAATTGACGGTTTTGATATCTGTAAGAAAATTAAAGAAAACAAATCCGCCTTTAAAACTTTTATCATTGTTGTAAGCGCAAAGAACAGCAATCAGGATAAGCTATACGCTCATATCCTAGGAGCTAATTGTTATTTAACAAAGCCGTTTAATATGGGTGATCTGAAACAGATTACAAAAGAAGCGGAAAGTATGCAAAACAGGGAATTTATTGTAGAGAAAATAGCGAAAGGAGGAAGAAAAATGCATAATTAATTTGTTTTGAATAGGGGATTTTATGTAATAATATGATAAATGAATCTTAAAATAGGGAGAAAGAAAGTGAAAACACATATTTTTGAAATCTTAATTTCAGGATTACTGGCAGTTGGTTTTTTAAGTAACGCCTATGCTTTTGATGATGGGGATTTTCAAGTTTGGCATACTGAACAACAGGAATGGAAAATTAATAACAAATTTAAGGCGACCATGGAAGAAGAGCTTCGTTTAGGAGATGACGGAGGCAATCTTTATTACCAACATTATGATGTAGGGATAGTCTATGCTGCACAGAAATGGCTGGATTTAGGCTTAAACTACAGGCAGATATATGAAAAGAAAGGATCGGATTTTAAGGAAGAAAACGAGCCGCATATCAACGCTACTATAAAATGGGCTTTGGCAGGTTTTACGTTTGACGACCGCAACCGCCTTGAATACCGGCATTATGATTGGCAGGAGGATTCCTGGAGATACCGGAATAAATTTAACGTAAAACTTCCTTGGAAGTTTACAAAGTTTGAAATCCAGCCGTATTTTGCTGATGAAATATTCTTGAATTTAAACGGCATAGATTTGAACAAAAATAGATTTTATTCAGGGTTAGGTTTTACTTTAACTAAGAATTTAAAAGGTGAGATTTATTATATGCTCCAAAGCTCTAAAGCTTCCGGGACCGGGATATGGGCTGATGCGAATGTGTTAGGGACCAAGCTAAAAGTCTCATTCTAAGATTTAACATACATTTTACATTAATTTAATCTAAATATAATATAGTTATTGTACTATTAATTAAAGCAAATAGATAAGGAGCGAAAATGTTAAAAAAAGGATTATTAGTTTTGATTTCGGTGCTTATGTTTAGTTCTGCATTTGCCGCCAAAGAAAGTAATTCAATCCAAGTTAAAGGTTCTGATACTATGGTTAACCTCGGGCAGGCTTGGGCGGAAAAGTATATGGAAAAGAATGCCGCTAATTTTATAGCTGTAACCGGAGGAGGTTCAGGGACTGGTTTTTCCAGCCTTATCAGCGGGACATGTGATATCGCAATGAGTTCAAGGAATATAAAAGAAAAAGAAATAGCTTTGGCAAAGCAAAAGAATGTCGATCCCTTTGAAGTTAAAGTTGCTTTAGATGGATTGGCTGTTGTTGTTAATCCAAAGAATCCAATTTCTAAGCTCACCACCGGCCAGCTGGCAGGAATTTTTACAGGAAAGATCAACAATTGGAAAGAGTTTGGCGGAAAGGATGAAAGAATTGTTATTTTGTCCCGGGAAGTTAATTCCGGAACCCATGTTTATTTTAAAGAACACGTATTAAGAAAAGGGGATCCTAACGGCAAAGAAGAGTTTGCTCCTTCAGCATTGCTTTTATCCTCCTCCCAAGCCATTGCTGATGAAGTCGCGACAAATCCTTCTGCAATCGGCTATTATGGCATGGGTTATATTTCTGCAAAACAAAAAGCTATTTCAGTAGCCAAGGATGAAAAAAGCGAATATATTTTTCCGACAATAGAAAATGTTATAAATGGGAAGTATCCGATTTCAAGGCCACTTTTACTGTATACAAATGGTGAACCGAAAGGCATTGTGAAGGATTTTGTTGATTTTACGCTTTCCAAAGAAGGGCAGGATATTGTAGTAAAGACGGATTTTGTGCCGGTGAAATAGGAGCACATGCGAAAATTTAAAGAGTTTATTATAGAGAAGCTAATCCAAATTTGCGGGTTAGCTTCAATATTCTTTGTTGTGTTAATTTTTTTATTCCTGCTAAAAGAGGGTTTAGCGCTTTTTAAAATTGAAACCCCTTTAAAATTTATTTTTGGCAGGAGTTGGTATCCAATATCCGAGCCTCCCCAATTAGGGATTTTCCCTCTTATTTTAGGCTCACTCTTAGTTACTTTTGGAGCCGCGATTATCTCTATTCCTATTGGAGTTGCCTGTGCTCTTTATATCGCGGAAGTTGCGCCTTCCAAAATTAAGGATTTACTTAAAACAGGGATTGAATTATTGGCTGCCATCCCAAGTGTTGTTTTGGGTTTTATCGGTATGATAACGCTTGTCCCAATGGTAAAGAATATTTTTAAACTCCCCACCGGATTAACTGCTTTATCAGGTTCGATTATGCTTGCTTTTATGGCTATGCCGACTATTGTTTCAATTGCGGAAGACGCACTTTATTCGGTCCCCAAGAATTACAAAGAAGGTGCATTTGCGTTAGGGGCAACCCACTGGCAGACAATCTGGCGGGTAATGCTTCCGGCAGCGTCCTCTGGTATAGTAGCTGCAGTTATGCTTGGAATTGGAAGGGTAATCGGAGAGACTATGGCAGTTATGATGATTACTGGTAACTCTGCCGTGATTCCGACAAGCATTCTACAGCCTGTCCGGACATTAACTGCTACTATCGCTGCAGAGATGGGAGAGGCAGTAGTAGGAAGTGAGCATTTTTTTGCACTCTTTGCAATAGGTATAGTTTTATTTATCATAAGTTTTGCAATTAACGTAACGGCAGATTTATTTCTGCACAAGAAACAATAAAATATGCGTAATCCGCACAGGACACAAAATATCGCTTTTTTCTTTTTACTCCTTGCAACTCTTTTAATAGTTGTTCCGGTTGGATTAATTGTTGTAGTTATTTTTCAAAAAGGCCTTCCTGCGATAAATTGGCAATTTCTAACTGACATACCTCGTCAAGGGATGCGTTCAGGCGGGATATTCCCGGCAATCGTTGGCACAGTTTATCTTGTAATGGGCGCGATTATTTTTGCTCTTCCTATTGGTTTGCTTGCGGCAATATACCTAAGCGAATATTCAAAAGATAATTTCTTAACAAGGATAATCAGGCTTGCGATAGTTAACTTGGCAGGAGTTCCTTCTGTTGTGTACGGTCTTTTTGGCTTGGCTTTATTTGTGGTGTTTCTTAAGTTCGGCGCTTCAATCCTTTCCGGTTCTCTTACTTTAGGAATTATGATTCTTCCTATAATTATTACTACGTCGCGGGAGGCCTTGGAGAGTGTTCCACAATCGTTTAGAGAAGTTAGTTTATCTTTGGGCGCAAGTAAGTGGCAGACGATAAGGCATATTGTCCTTCCTAATGCAATCCCCGGGATACTAACCGGAACAATTTTAGGTTTAGGAAGGGCAGCAGGAGAGACAGCGCCTATTCTTTTTACTGTCGCGGCTTTTTACCTACCGCGGCTTCCCCAGTCCATTTTTGATCAGGCAATGGCTTTGCCGTATCACCTTTATGTTATTTCCACACAGGTGCCTAATGTTGACGAGAAGATTCGTTACGGGACAGCCCTGGTTTTGTTGGTGATGGTTTTATTTATGAATCTGGTTGCCATAATCATTAGGTCTAAATTCAGGAAGAGAAAGAAATGGTAATCCCCCACACCAACTCCAATGAAAGTATGTTTTATGTATATATTCTAAAAAGCAAGAAAGATGAAAATTTTTATATTGGCTCTACTAATGACTTGGACAGGAGATTAAATGAACACAATAGCGGGTTAGTATTCTCTACAAAGTCTAGAAAGCCTTTTGGCCTAGTCTACTACGAAGCTTATAAATCAGAGAAAGATGCAAGAAAAAGAGAGCATAATTTAAAATTAAGATCGCGAGCTTTTATTCAGTTAAGAAAGAGAATTAATGAAAGTATTGTGATTTAAGGAGTTGGTGTGGGGGTAATATTTAATATAAATAATCTTAATATCTGGTTTGGGCAAGCCCATATTTTGAAACAGGTAAACATGGAAGTTAACGCCCATGAAATATTAAGCATAATTGGCCCGTCAAATAGCGGGAAGACTACTTTTTTAAGGATGCTTAACCGCTTAAATGATTTGCAGCCAAGTTTTAGAATGACTGGTTTTGTTGAATTTGATAGGAAAGATATTAAAAAAATAGATGTGGAATTACTGCGCAGAAAAATTGGCATGGTTTTTGCCCTTCCTCTGCCTTTACCGCTGTCAATATTTGAAAATGTTGCCTATGGCGTAAGGATGATTGGGGAGAAGAATAAAAAAATAATTGAAAATAGAGTTGAAGAATCCCTAAAGAAGGCTTATCTCTGGGAAGAAGTAAAAGATAGGATGGATTCCTCAGCTTTTAAATTATCCGGTGGCCAGCAGCAGCGATTGTGTATCGCGCGCACCCTTGCAGTTGAGCCGCAGGTAATTTTATTTGATGAGCCGTGTTCCGGCCTTGATCCTATTTCAACCGCAAAAGTTGAAGAAGCAATGCTTAAATTAAAGAAAACTTATACAATAATTCTGGTTACAAATAATGTTAAGCAGGCAGCCCGCGTAGGAGATAAAACCGCGTTTTTCCTCAGCGGTGAGCTTGTTGAGCTTGATAAGACAGATAAAATCTTTACCGCACCTACCGATAAACGCACGGATGGGTATATTAGTGGGAAATATGGATAAAATAAAAGTTAATAAATTAGATTTGTGGTATGGCAATTTTCAGGCTTTAAAAGAAGTAAATACTTCTTTTGGAGAGAAAAAGATTACCGCGATTATCGGGCCATCTGGATGCGGGAAGTCAACATTGCTGCGTGTTTTTAACCGCATGAATGATTTGGTTGAAGGAGTGCGCACTGCAGGCGAAGTTCTGGTTGATGGCGAAAACATTCTTGATAATAAAGCTGATTTAGTGGTATTAAGAAAAAAAGTCGGAATGGTTTTTCAAAGGCCTAATCCGTTCCCGTTATCAATTTACGAAAATATTGTTTTCGGTGAAAGAGTCCATGTAAATATGACAAGCCGAAGTAAGCTTGATGAAATAGTAGAGGAGAGCTTAAAATCGGTTTTATTATGGGATGAATTAAAAGATAAATTAAAAAAATCTGCTTTAAGCCTTTCTCTGGAACAAAAACAAAGGCTTTGTATCGCAAGATTGATTGCGGTTAAGCCGGATGTGCTTCTAATGGATGAGCCATGCTCAACTTTAGACCCGCAGGCGACATCCAGGATTGAAGAATTAATGCGTGAGCTTAAGAATAATTATACTATAATAATAGTTACGCATAACATGCAGCAGGCAGCACGCGTTTCCGATGATACAGGTTTTATGCTTTTAGGCGAGTTAATAGAATTTGGCCAAACGCATCAAATATTTACTGCACCAATAGATAAAAGAACAGAAGATTATATAACTGGAAGATACGGTTAATCCGGAGGAATGAAATGCAAAGGCACATAGACGAAGAATTAAAAGAATTACACAAAGAAATTCTTAAAATGGGAGTTTTAACGCAGGAATCAATCTTTAAATCAATCGAAGCACTGAAAGACCGAAATAGGGCTCAAGCGCAAGAAGTAATAGATGCTGATAATAACATTGATGAGTTGGAGTTATCAATTGATGAGAGGTGCATTGATTTAATCGCGCGTTACCAGCCTATGGCAGGGGATTTGCGTTTTATTACAACGGGAATGAAGATAAACGCGGAATTGGAACGTATCGCGGATATTGCAGTTGACATTTCAGAGAGGGTATTGGAGTTAGTGGATAAACCATTATTAAAGCCTCTTATTGATATACCTAAATTATCTGCCATCGCTCAAAGAATGGTTAATGATGCCATTAATGCTTTTGTCAATAAGGATGTTGCGTTGGCAAGAAAAGTTGTTTTATCAGATTCCGAGGCGGATAAATTGCGCGATTTGGTACAGAGTGAGCTGGTGAATGATTACATGGCCCGCGATGCCTCAACCGCTGACCGTGCAGTATCTTTATTGCTTATCGCCCGGTACTTAGAGCGTATCTGCGACCATACGACAAATATAGCGGAAGATGTGATCTATATGGTAGAAGCAAAAGTTGTGAAGCACCATCCTGAAGAGTTGGAATAGATTTGCAAGAAAATAATTATTGACAGGGAAACTAAACAAATATAGAATAAGTCACATTCAATAAAGTTTGCTTAAGTATGAGACAAAGACGTCCATATGAAATTCTTAGAGGACGTCTATTTTTTTTCTTATGTGTGCCTAAAAATTAGGCACGCTTAGCCTAAAAGATATTCAAAAGCGCGTAAATAATAGCGGAGAATAATCGCATGAAAGTATTAAATAAGGAAGTTTTAACGGAAAATCAGGGGGTTCGTGTAGTAAAGCTCATAATACTGGCCCCGGATATCGCCCGCAAAGCCAAAGCAGGGCAATTTGTTGTTTTGATGGTCAAAGAAGAAGGGGAAAGGATCCCTCTAACTATTGTTAATACTGACATCGTTAAAGGCACAATTACAATTATCGCTCAAGAAGCAGGTTTTACTACAAAACTTTTAGCAAGAGCTGCTGAGGGCGAATCATTATATTCAATAGTCGGGCCATTAGGGCATCCAACTGAGATTAAGAAATATGGCAAGGTTATATTAGTAGGGGGCGGAGTTGGTATTGCCGAAATTTATCCTGTAGCCAAGGCAATGAAGCAAGCAGGGAATTTTGTTACAGCTATTATAGGATCTCGTTCAAAAGAACTATTGATTCTTGAGAGAGAGTTAAAAGAAGCGTGCGATGAATTGATTGTTATGACAGACGATGGCTCCTATGGCCGTAAAGGATTTGTAACCGAAGCACTCAAAGAATTACTGGAAAAATCAAAACAAGATTTGGTTTATGCTGTTGGCCCCATTCCTATGATGAAAGCAGTTTCCATGGTAACAAAGCCTTTTGGCGTACATACTTTAGTTTCCTTGAATGCACTTATGGTTGATGGGACCGGTATGTGCGGCTGCTGCAGGGTAAGCGTAGGAGGAAAAGTTAAGTTTAGCTGTGTTGATGGCCCTGAATTTGAGGCAAGTGAAGTTGATTGGCAGGAACTCCAGAAGCGTAATAGTGTTTATAACGAAAAAGAAAAACATATTTGCCAACTTAAAAAGTTATAACGGATAAATTATGAAAAAGCAACCGGTAAGCGTTAAGGAACAAGATAGCGCAATAAGAGCGAAGAGTTTTGAAGAAGTAGTCTTAGGTTTTTCAGAAGAGAATGCCCTTGAAGAGGCAAGCCGCTGTATTCAATGTAAAGAGCCGAAGTGTATTTCAGGCTGCCCTGTTGGTATTAATATCAAGGGATTTATAAAAAAGATAACTGAAAAAGATTATGATGGGGCATATTTTACTATTAGAGAGAAAAATAATTTTCCTTCTATCTGCGGAAGGGTCTGTCCTGCTGAATATCAGTGCCGCAGGGTGTGCGTATTTACAAAAAAAGGCGAACCCTTTGCTTCTAAGGAAGCGATAAATATCCATTTTCTTGAAAGATTCGTTGGAGACCATGGAGCAAAAAAATCTCTCCAGGTAAAAGCAGATAATGACGCTAAGTTATCAAAAATGAAAGTTGCTGTTGTAGGCTCCGGCCCGGCAGGTTTATGTTGTGCAGGAGAGCTTGCAAGGCGCGGCATAAAGGTAGTTATTTTTGAAGGCCTGCATAAAACAGGCGGAGTTTTGCGTTATGGCATCCCGCCTTTCAGGCTTCCAAGAAACATTCTTGATTCCGAAATCAATTCATTAAAAAAACTTGGTGTTGAGATAAATACTAATTATATAGTTGGAAAAGCAAAAACAATTGATGAGCTGTTTAAAGAAGGCTATTCTGCGATTTTCTTAGGCCTTGGTGCAGGTATCCCATCTTTTATGGGAATTCCGGGGGAGAATTTGTGTAATATTTATTCTGCTAATGAATTCTTAACCAGAGTCAATCTTATGTCAGCGGAGAAATTCCCAGAGTATCATACGCCGGTTACAATCGGTAAGCATATAGTTGTTATCGGAGGAGGAAATACGGCGATGGATGCTGCCCGTGTCGCTATAAGATTGCAAAATATGAATGGGATTAAGCCTGATACTACAATCGTGTATAGGCGGACTGAAGTGGAGATGCCGGCACGCAGGCTTGAAATTGAGCATGCAAAAGAAGAGGGTGTTAAATTTGATCTTTTGGTCAAACCGGAAGAATTTGTTGGAGATGAAAAAGGTTTTGTCAAAAAAATGCGCGCATCAAGATGCAAACTTGGAGAGCCGGATGCCAGCGGTAGGCGCAGGCCGGAAGTTATTCCAAATAGTTCTTTTGAAGTTGATTGCGATGAAGCGGTGGTGGCAATAGGATTAGGCGCAAACAAAATACTTACTAGTGTTACTCCGGAGTTAACTACGGATAAGTACGGCGATGTAACGGTTAATCCAGAGACCATGGCAACTTCTATTAAGGGAGTTTTTGCCGGAGGAGATATTGTTGGAGGGGAGGGAACAGTAATTGAGGCGATGGGGATGGCTAAGAGAGCGTCAGTCGCTATTGTTGATTATTTATTAAAATTGTAAAAAATAACTTACAGGAGGAACAAAGATGAAGAAAGTTAGCGGGATAATGGAAGAGGTGATTAGCAAAAATCCGGGACAGCCGGAGTTTCATCAGGCAGTAAGCGAAGTTGTAGAGTCAATCGGACCTTTTATTGATAAAAATCCAAAGTATAAAGAAGCAAAGATTCTTGAAAGAATGGTGGAGCCGGAGAGGCTTGTAATGTTTCGCGTTCCATGGCTTGATGATAAAGGCGAGATCCAGATTAATAGAGGTTATCGCATAGAGATGAATAGCGCTATTGGCCCATATAAAGGCGGTATTAGATTTCATCCGAGCGTGAATTTAAGTATTTTAAAGTTTCTTGCTTTTGAGCAGGTTTTTAAAAATAGTTTGACGACACTTCCAATGGGTGGTGGCAAGGGCGGATCAGATTTTGACCCAAAGGGAAAGTCTGATAATGAAGTAATGAAATTTTGCCAGAGTTTTATGAGTGAGCTTTTTAGGTATATTGGCCCTGATACAGATGTTCCTGCAGGGGATATTGGAGTTGGCGGGCGTGAAATCGGGTTTATGTTCGGCCAATATAAAAAGCTGAAGAATGAATTTACCGGAGTTTTGACCGGTAAAGGTTTAAGTTGGGGTGGAAGCCTTATAAGGCCAGAAGCAACAGGTTATGGCTGTGTTTATTTTGTAGAAGAGATGTTAAAGGCGCAAGGTAAATCGCTTAAAGGTAAAGTCTGCGCAGTTTCCGGAGCAGGTAATGTTGCCCAGTATACAGTTGAGAAATTGCTTGAGTTGGGTGCAAAAGTAGTTACCATGTCTGATTCCGACGGGTTTATTTATGATGAAGACGGGATTGACCATAAAGAATTAAAATGTGTGCTTGACTTGAAGAATGTCCGCCGCGGCCGCATCAAAGAATGCTCAAAAGAATTTAAGTGTAAATATTTTGAGAGCAAAAGGCCTTGGCAGGTTAAGTGCGATGTAGCTTTCCCATCAGCAACTCAGAATGAGATCTCAGGGGAAGATGCTAAAACACTTGTGAAGAACGGTTGTATTGCTATTGGTGAAGGCGCAAATATGCCTACAACTCCCGAGGGTATAGAAGTATTCCAGAATGCAAAGATTCTTTATGCTCCCGGTAAAGCAGCAAATGCAGGTGGGGTAGCAACTTCCGGGCTTGAAATGAGCCAGAACAGCATGAGGTTGTCATGGACGCGTGAAGAAGTTGACAGAAGGCTTCACGATATTATGATTAATATCCATGAAAATTGCGTTCGCTATGGAAAAGAAGATAAATATGTCAATTATGTAAAAGGTGCAAATATTGCAGGGTTTGTAAAAGTAGCTGATGCAATGCTTGCTCAAGGGTTAGTATAAGTTAAAACCAGTAAAAAGGCCCGTCTCTTATATAGAGATGGGCCTTTTTTATTGCATAAGTTTATATCCCAGCGGGGGTGACGCCGAGACGGGGCAACCCCACCGGCGCAGTGGGCGAGCACGGTGGGGTTGTCTCGGCGGCAGGACCCGCGCTGGGTAGAGAAACTTAATATCCGCTTGACCCCCTCTTTAATTATGATATTATATAAAAATAGAAGTTTTCAGCTTGTCTAACTGCAAATTTTGATTTTATGAGAGCAAAAAAAGCCAAAATACTTGTAATTGATGATCAGGAAGAAATTTGTGAATTGACCAAGGCCTTTTTGCTTAAAAAAGACCATATTGTATTTACAGCTACAACTCAAGAAGAAGCGTTAAAGAACCTGATAAAAGAGAAGCCGCATATTATTTTGTTAGATATGATTTTAGGTGAGATATCGGGCCTGGATGTTCTTGCTAAGATCAGAGAAATTGATAAGAAGGTCAAAGTTATAATAGTCACCGGTTTATATGATGATGACGCTATCAGCAAGGCTAAGGCAATGGGCATTGACGATTATATTGTTAAACCATTTACCGCTGATTTCTTAAACAATTTAATTCTGCAAAAACTTTTTGGAGCCAGCCCGAAACCGGAAATAAAATAATAAATACATTAGCGGAGGAAAATTTAAAATGGATGAAATCCTGGAAATTTTGCAAAAAGACGGTAAGGCAAGCGCAGAAGATATTGCGAAAATGCTAAAGAAGAAGCCCGGAGCTGTAAAAGAATCAATTAAAAAATATGAAAGGCAAGGCGTTATATTAAAATATAAAGCAGTGATTAATAAGGATTTGGTGAAAAATTCAGGCACTGAAGTAAGGGCGCTTATCGAAGTTAATATTCTTCCGCAAAAAGATTTAGGTTTTGAAAAAATTGCTGAGCGGATTTATTCTTTCCCGGAGGTTACCAGCTGTTATCTTGTTTCCGGGACGTATGATTTGCTTTTGGTTGTGGAGGGAAAAGATTTGCATGCGGTAGCAAGGTTTGTCGCCGAGAAATTGTCGCCTTTAGAGAATATTAGAGGGACGGCAACACATTTCTTGCTTAAGAAATATAAAGAAGACGGGGTAGTCTTAAAACATAAAGAAGAAAATAAGAGGATAGCAATATCATATTAATATAAGATGAAAAACATCGTTTCTAAAAAAGTTCAGGTAATGCAGCCATCGGGAATCCGTGCTTTTTTTGATTTAGTGCTCGGTATGAAAGATGTTGTTTCTCTTGGGGTAGGTGAGCCGGATTTTGTTACCCCCTGGCAGATCCGGGAGGCAGGGATCTATTCTTTAGAGCAGGGCTTTACTTCCTATACTTCAAACAAGGGTTTGTATAAATTAAGGTTAACGCTTAGCCGGAATCTTAAACAGAAGCATAATCTGGATTATTCTGCTGATAATGACATCCTTATTACTGTAGGGGTAAGCGAAGGCTTGGATTTGGCACTTAGGGCAATTATAAATCCGGGAGATAAGGTAATAGTGCTTTGCCCAAGCTATGTTTCTTATGGCCCGGTTGCAGAATTAGCAGGAGGAGTTGCAGAATATATTGATACAACGCCTCACGGCTTTAAGCTTACGCCAAAAATACTGGAAAAGCATATTGATAGTAAAACTAAGGCGATTATCTTTAATTATCCGGCTAATCCTACAGGGGTTTCTTATAACAAAAAAGAGTTAAGCGAAATCAATAAGGTTTTAGTAAAGCACAAAGTCCTTTGTATTTCCGACGAGTGTTATGATGAACTAACCTATGATTTTGCACATACTCCTTTTGCGACTTTAAAAGGCGCAAAAGAAAATACAATCTATCTTAACGGTTTCTCAAAAAGTTATGCGATGACCGGATGGCGTATCGGCTGGGCATGCGGGCCGTCTGAAATTATCGCTGCAATGACTAAAATTCATCAATATACGATTATGTGCGTCCCAATTACAAGCCAGATGGCTGCTTGTGAGGCGCTTGAGATTGGAAAGGGTGCAGTTGAAGAAATGAAACTGGAATATAAAAGAAGAAGAGAGTTTATCATCAAGGAGTTAAACCGTATTGGCCTTAAATGCCGCCTGCCACAAGGGGCTTTCTATGCCTTTGCTTCTATAAAAAATACAGGGTTAAGCTCAATTGATTTCTGTCAGAAATTATTGAAAGAACAGAAAGTTGCAGTTGTCCCGGGGACGGCTTTTGGCAGTTGTGGAGAAGGATACGTAAGAATTTCTTATGCTTCCAGCCTTGAAAGTATAAAAGAAGCCTTAAGTAGAATAAGCTTATTTCTTAAAAATAGGTAGACGGCTTTTAGGTGAACCCTCAAAGTACCAAGCAGACAATCATTTGAATAATAAAATGGCTAAGAAGAAAGATAGTTACGATATTTATATTAAGCAGATTAATGCATTATCAAAAGTAGCAAGCTTGATTACTTCAGGCTTGTATGTTGAAGAGCTTTTGCGTTTGATCGTTCAGGTTACTGCTGAGATAATGGATTCTAAAATCTCCTCGCTTATGCTGCTTGATCCACAGAAGAAAGAATTAGTGATTAAGGCGACTCAGTCTATTTCGGAAGCATATAACAAAAAACCAAATATCAAGTTGGGGGAAGGTATTGCTGGGATAGTTGCCAAGCAGAATAAAGCAGAGACAATTTTGGATGTTAAAGAAGATGAACGTTATCTAAACCGCGATATTGCGAAAAAGGAAGGTTTGTGTTCTTTGGCAAGCGTGCCCTTGGCAGTCAAATCAAGAGTTATCGGTGTGCTTAATTGCTATACTTCAAAAAAACATAAGTTTACGAAACATGAGTTGGATTTGCTTACTGCTTTGGCAAGCCAGGCGGCAGTTGCTATAGAAAACGCTGAATTGCATTTAAGGGCTGTAAGCGCTGAAGAGGCGTTAACCACCCGTAAGCTCATTGAAAGGGCAAAAGATATACTTGCGCAGGAAGCCAATATTTCATTTTCCGAGGCCTTTCGTTTAATCCAGAAACAAAGCATGGATTCGCGTAAATCCATGCGTGAGATTGCCGAGGCGATAATTCTGGCAAAGGATGTAAGAGAGCAAAAGAAGTAGCAGTTTGGAGAGTTTTAATGAATACGAATTTAAGGATCGGCCTTGCCCAGATTAATAGCACAGTCGGGGATCTTTTTGGCAATTGTGAAAAGATTAAAGAATATTTATCTAGAGCTGTCAAGCTGGGAGTTGATATTGTTTCTTTCCCCGAATTAGCAGTCACAGGATACCCTCCGGAAGACCTATTACACAAGCAAAAGTTTGTAAGAGATAATTTAGCGGCTTTAAAAGAGATAGCCGTTGGAACAAAAGGATTGACTGCGATTGTTGGTTTCGTGGATAAAGGCAAAAACGGCCTTTATAATGCTGCAGCAATAATTTCTGAAGGAAAAATCAAAGGTGTATATCATAAAATGCTTCTGCCTAATTATGGGGTATTTGATGAGAGGCGTTATTTTCAGGCGGGAGATAAGCCTTTGGTGTTTAGGATTGGAAAAGTAGTTTTTGGAGTTAACATCTGCGAGGATGTCTGGCATATGTGCGGCCCTACAGTTTCCCAGGCAAAAGCGGGAGCCGGGATTATTTTTAATATTAATGCTTCGCCGTTTTCTGCAGGAAAAGTAAAAGAAAGAGAAGAGATTGTAAAGAAACAGGCGCGTTTGAATAAAGTTTTTTTAGCCTATAATAATTTAGTAGGCGCACAGGATGAATTGGTTTTTGACGGGCAAAGCATGGTAGTAGGTAGCCAGGGCAAGGTGATTGCAAGGGCAGAGGCTTTTAAAGAGGATTTATTGGTCTTGGATTTGAATGTCCCTGAAACAAAACTTAATAATGCAAAAAAAGCTGTTGTTGTGCAGTCAGCACTGCCACTTAAAGATAAAAAGAGTATTGAAAACAAGATTGTCAAAACATTAGATTATGTCCCGGAAGTTTATAAGGCTTTAGTTTTAGGTTTAAGCGATTATGTTTGTAAAAATGGTTTTAAAAAAGTAGTCATTGGTTTAAGCGGCGGTATTGATTCTGGGATTGTTGCGGCTTTGGCAAAAGAAGCCTTGGGAAAAGATAATGTGGTAGGCGTGTTTATGCCTTCACGTTATTCTTCCGGGGATTCCAGGCAAGACGCAGTCCAATTAGCGGATAATTTGGGGATTAAATTCTTAGATATCCCTATAGAAGATGTATATAAAACATACCTATTAATTTTAGAGCCGCATTTTGCAGGGAGAAATCCTAATATTGCAGAGGAGAATCTCCAGGCGCGCATAAGAGGGAATATCTTAATGGCGCTTTCTAATAAATTCGGCTGGCTTGTATTAACTACTGGAAATAAGTCAGAGATGTCTACCGGTTACGCCACTCTTTACGGAGATATGGCAGGTGGTTTTGCCGTGATTAAAGATGTGCCGAAGACGTTGGTTTATAAATTAGCCGCATATATTAATACAAACTCCAACGTTATCCCGCAGCGCATGATTACTAAAGAGCCTACGGCAGAGCTTAAACCAAACCAGAAGGATAGCGATACTCTTCCTAAATACGAGGAATTGGATCCAATTTTAAAGGCTTATGTGGAAGAAGATAAGGAGCTGGAAAAGATTGTCAATTTAGGTTTTGATAGAGAAGTTGTTTCTAAAGTTCTGCTTATGGTAGACAATAGTGAGTATAAGCGCAGGCAATCTCCCCCGGGGATTAAAATCACCCCTAAGGCGTTTGGCAGGGACAGGAGAATGCCGATTACTAATAGGTATAGAGGTTAAAGCAGTTTTTGATTTGTATTGAATTATAGAGTGGTTGTGCTAAACTTGTTTAGTTAAAAAAAAGCATTAAAAATCAATTGAGAAAGGTTTAAAATGAAAAAAATAGTACTTCTAAGGCATGGAGAAAGCACCTGGAATAAAGAAAACCGTTTTACCGGCTGGACTGACGTAGATCTTTCCGATAAAGGCAAAGAAGAAGCCAAAGCCGCGGGCGTAGTTTTAAAAAAAGAAGGTTTTGTGTTTGATATCGCCTATACTTCTGTATTAAAAAGGGCGATTAGGACGCTTTGGATGGCTCTTGATGAATTGGATTTGATGTGGATACCCGTTTATAATTCCTGGAGATTGAATGAAAGGCATTATGGCAGCCTTCAGGGTTTGAATAAATCAGAGATGGCGGCAAAATACGGCGAGGATCAGGTTTTAATCTGGAGAAGAAGCTATGATATCCAGCCTCCGGCATTAGAAGCAAAGGACCCAAGATTCCCCGGGCATGACCCCAGGTATAAGTCGTTAGATAAAAAAGATGTTCCTTATACAGAATGTTTAAAAGATACCGTAGCCAGATTCCTGCCTTATTGGCATGAAGTTATTGCACCAAGTATAAAAGAAGGTAAGAGAGTTATTATCGCAGCTCATGGCAATAGTTTGCGCGCATTGGTAAAATACCTTGATAATGTTTCTGATGAGGAAATTGTAAAATTAAATATTCCAACCGGGATCCCGCTTGTGTACGAGCTGGACGATAATTTAAAGCCGATTAAACATTATTATTTAGGCGATCAGGACGAGATAAAAAAAGCTATGGATAAAGTTGCAAATCAGGGGAAAGCTAAATAAGGAGAGGCAAGATGGGCTTAAGACAAGAGCTGTTATTTGAAATTAAAGCAGTTGAGTTTAACAAAAAAGAATCTCCTAAAAAAGTCTCAAGCTATTTTGGCGAAAATACTTTTAGCATGTCTACAATGCAAAAGTATATCTCTAAACCCACTTTTCAGGCTTTTAAACGCTGGATGTCCGAAGGTGTTATTATCAGTTTGCAGCAGGCAAATGAGATTGCCGATGCGATGAAAGAATGGGCGATGTCTAAGGGCGCAACATATTACACCCATTGGTTCCAGCCGATGACCGGGTTAACAGCAGAAAAGCACGATAGTTTCATTTCTTTTGTAGATAATGGCAAGGTGATTGAGAAGTTTTCTGGGTCGAAGTTAATCCAAGGCGAGCCCGATGCTTCAAGTTTTCCTTCAGGTGGTATCCGTGCAACATTCGAAGCAAGAGGATACACTGCATGGGATCCTTCAAGCCCCGCATTTATCATTGAAAGCACATTAGGTAAAACACTTTGTATCCCTACGATTTTTATCTCATATCATGGTGCTGCTCTTGATAAGAAATTACCACTCATCCGTTCTGACGAAGCACTAAATAAGGCAGCAGTTGGTTTGTTAAAGCTTTTCGGCCATAAGGATATTAAAAAAGTATTTTCTACCTGTGGTCCGGAACAGGAATATTTTTTGATTGATAAACATTATTATAATTTACGTCAAGATTTGGTTATGGCAGGGCGTACTTTAGTCGGTGCCCCATCCCCCAAGGGCCAGCAATTAGAAGATCAGTATTTCGGCACAATCAAAGAACGCGTAGTTAATTTTATGTTTGAAGTTGCCGAAGAAGCCTACAAATTAGGTATCCCGGTAATGACAAGGCATAATGAAGTAGCCCCTCATCAGTATGAATTCGCTCCAATCTTTGAGGAATCTAATATCGCAGCTGACCATAACCAATTATTAATGGATTTGATGAAGAAAGTAGCGCTTAAACATAATTTGGTTTGTCTTTTGCATGAAAAACCTTTTGCCGGAGTTAACGGAAGCGGGAAACATCTTAACTGGTCATTAGCTGATGATAAAGGGAATAATTTACTAAACCCCGGGGAAACTCCGGAAGATAATCTACAGTTCTTGGCTATTTTAGCTGCTGTGTTGCGTGCAGTGTATCTACATTCTGATCTTTTGAGAGCAAGTGTCGCTATGGCAGGAAACGAACATCGTTTAGGCGCCAATGAAGCTCCTCCTGCGATTATGAGTGTTTTCTTAGGTGATCAGCTTACTTCTATTCTTGATACAATAGAAAAAGGAGCAAAGACCAAGGTTTCAAAGCGCGATATTATTGATTTAGGTATTGCAAGATTGCCTAAGTTTAATAAAGATTCAACTGATAGGAACCGTACTTCGCCTTTTGCTTTTACTGGAGCAAAGTTTGAATTCCGTGCAGTCGGTTCATCGCAGAATATTTCAACACCTATCGCAGTAATTAATACTATTATTGCTGAGAGTTTAGATTTTGTTGCGGAGATGATTAATAAAAATGGTTCAGGCAAGGATTTTAATACAAAAGTGCTGCAGGTAATTGCAAAAATTATTAAAGAAACTAAAGATATCCGTTTTGAAGGGAATAACTATTCTCCGGAGTGGGTAAAAGAAGCTAAAAAGAGAGGTCTTCCTAATGTTGCTTCAACTGCCGAGTCTTTAGAAGCCCTGACAAGACAAAATAATATCGCCTTATTTGAGAAATATAAAGTTTTCTCTAAGGAAGAACTTGTCGCAAGATATCATATCTGGGTACATACCTATAATCTGGTTTTAGAGATAGAAGCAAATACTTTAAATGAAATGGTTAACGCAAGCATAGTTCCCGCTGGCAGCGAGTACGAAAACTTATTGGCCAGTAACTTAGTCAGGCTTACCCGTTTAAAGAAAGAGGCTGGTTTGAAGTTTGAAGCAGCAGCGCTCAATGATCAGAAGGAGCATTTAAGCGATGTAGTTTCTAAAATTTACTATGTCAGGCGTAATACTAAAGAGATGATGAAGCTTCTTAGCAAGGCTGGGAAGTTAGATGGTAAAGCTCGCGCAAAAATCTATTTTGGCCAGCTTAAACCATTAATGGAGCATATCAGGAAGCACGCGGATGCTTTGGAATGCGTGGTCTCTGATGAGCATTGGGACCTGCCAAAGTATAGAGAAATGCTGTTTGTAAAATAATGTAGCTGGTAATACCCCTTGACATAGGCCTATTTTTTGGTATACTAAATCAACTTCACTCTTATATTAGAGTGAAGTTTTCATTTATAGCCGTAAGTTCTTAATTATCTGAAAAGAAACTAGTTAAGAGCCAGCATAAAACTAATAAAATGAAACCGGAATCAGCGCTTCTATATATTATATTTATTCCAGTGGCAGGAGCATTTATTCTGCCTTTAGCCGGTAAAGTTTCTCTGCGTTTGAGGAATTTTCTGGCGCTTTTGTTTGTCGCCGCATCATTCCTGCTGTCTTTGTCACTCTTACCCTACGTTTTATCATCAAAAACAATCACCGTTTTTAAGCAGTTACCCTTAGGTTTTAATTTCAGTTTTACAGCTGATGCCTTGGCTGTTTTTATGGCCATGGTTTCTTCATTTATCAGTACTATCATTGTTTTGTTTTCATTTGGCTATATCAGCCACTATGAGAACCAGAATGAGTATTACTCTATGGTGGTTTTATTCTTAGGGGCAATGATGGGGTTGGTTTTTTCTGCCAATTTAATCTTATTGTATATTTTTTGGGAAATTACCGGTATCACAAGCTGGCGCTTGATAGGTTTCTTTAGAGAGAAGACCCATGTAATTAAGGCAGACAAAGCTTTTCTTGTAACGGTTTTCGGAGCTTTACTTATGTTGCTTGGGTTTATCAGCATATTCCAGCAGACCGGTTCATTTGAACTTTCTGTGATAAAAGATTTTGGTAAGCTGCATTCTATTTCAACTTTAGCAATGGTTATGATATTAGCCGGAATCTTCTCTAAGTCGGCGACCTTACCTTTCCATACCTGGCTTCCCGACGCAGGTGTAGCTCCTTCTCCGGTAACAGCTTTACTGCACGCCGCAGTGCTTGTTAAAATCGGTGTTTATGTATTTGCCCGTCTTTTTATTGTGACTTTTCCAATTGACCAGGTTTTATCGGTTGCAGTGCCTGTGATTGCGGCAATAAGTACGCTTGTTTCAGCCGGGGCAGCTCTTGTTGAAACGGATTTAAAGAGGATTATCGCTTATTCAACTATCAGCCAGATAGGTTTTATTTTCTTTGGGCTTTCAACGGGAAATACCGTTGGAGTTGCCGGGGGGCTGTTATATATTTTAATGCACGGGATTTCAAAAGCAGGGTTGTTTCTTTGTGCAGGCGTTGTTGAGCAGAATACAAAGACCAAAGACATTACTAAACTTGGCGGGTTAATTAAAACAATGCCGATAACCGCTTTTGCATTCTTGTTTTGCGCTTTTTCAGTAATGGGTGTTCCTCCTTTCGGAGGATTCTTTAGTAAATATTTTGTATTTGATGGGGCAATCCAGGCTAAGCAATTAATAATTTCAGGGGTATTCTTGTTCGGCGCATTTTTGACTATTTTATATCTTTTAAGAGTTTTTAATCTTGTATTCTTAGGGGATGCGCAATTGCCGGGGGTAAAAGAGGGGAGCAGGTTGATGGTTTTTTGTGTGGCATTATTAGGTTTTCTTTCTCTTTTAGGCGGCATTTTAATATTCTACCCGCATAACTTTGCTCTTCTTGCGGCGCGTCAGATGTTAGGGTTAGTAAAATGACAATAAATATCTTACTTTTACCTATATTAATTCCATTTATTGCAGGTTTATTCATTTTTATCCTTCCAAAGAATCTGCGCGGGGTAAAAGAATTCGTTACTCTTTTGATAACATTAGCAAATTTGTTATTAACGATATTCTTATTTAATAAAAACATCGTTTTTTCTTTACCGTGGCTTGGAACTGGATTTGATTTTTCCTTAAGGCTTTATCATTTTAGCGCTTTTATAATTTTGGCAGTAGCAGGCTTTGCTTTCTTAGTTAGCTTGTATTCAAGTGTTTTTATGCTGGGAAGAGAAGGTTTAAAGCAGTTCTACGCCTATCTTTTGATTACTGTTGCTTTTGTAAACGGCGCAGTGCTGGCGGATAACCTTATTATATTGTTGTTTTTCTGGGAAGGTTTGCTCTTAACGCTCTTTGGGATGATTGCGATAGGAGGTAAGGCTTCATTTAAAACCGCGACCAAGGCTTTTATTATTATGGGTGTTTGCGATTTATGTATGATGTTCGGAATTATTCTTACAGGGGTTATTGCAGGTACGCTTACCATGTCAAAAATCAACCTGCCATTAAATACTTTAGGTTCAATTGCTTTTATATTTCTTATGATTGGCGCAATCTCCAAGGCCGGATCAATGCCGTTTCATTCTTGGATCCCTGATGCAGCAAACGACGCTCCTCTTCCTTTTATGGCTTTTCTGCCAGCTTCTTTGGAAAAGCTTTTAGGGATTTATCTTTTAGCACGTATCTCGCTTGATCTATTTCAATTAAATGCTTCTTCATGGGTAAGCACGCTTTTAATGACGATAGGGGCAATTACGATTCTTTTAGCGGTAATGATGGCTTTAATTCAGAAGGATTACAAAAGGCTTTTGTCGTATCACGCCATCAGCCAGGTTGGATATATGATTTTAGGAATAGGCACTGCGGTTCCCGCGGGGATTATCGGCGGGCTGTTTCATATGATCAATCACGCGATGTATAAGAGCGGGCTTTTTCTTACGGGTGGTTCAGTAGAAAAACAAGCCGGGACTACTATCCTTGATAAACTCGGCGGCTTAGGTAAAAAAATGCCCCTTACATTTATTTGTTTCTTAATTACTGCAGCCTCAATCTCCGGAGTTCCTCCATTTAACGGTTTCTTTTCAAAAGAGCTTATTTATGACGGAGCTTTAGAAAGAGGTTGGATTTTCTATATTGCAGCAGCTCTCGGTTCTTTTCTTACCGCAGCTTCATTCTTGAAGCTCGGGCACAGTGCATATTTAGGAAAACTTAATGAAAATAATAAGAATGTAAAAGAAGCTCCTTTAAGAATGCTTGTCCCTATGATTGTTATTGCGTCTTTTTGTATATTCTTCGGAGTATGCAATTGGTTTCCTATAAATAAATTAATTGCTCCGATATTAGGAGTAGAAAGATTAGAAGGGCATAGTTTTGCTGGTATGCCTACAAACATAATGATTGTTGTAGTTACTTTTGTAGTTTTAATAGCTGCTTTTCTTAATCATATCTTTGGAGTTAAGGCTGGAGGGAGTGCTCTTAAAGCAGCAGACCACATTCATTATGCACCTGTTTTATCCATTTTTTATAACCGTGCGGAAAAAAGATTTTTTGATCCGTACGATATAGGATTAAAGATTACGGGCAGTTTTTCTAAGGTAGCTTTTTGGATAGACAGATTATTTGATGCTTTGGTTGATAACTTGACGGTGTTCGTATCTAATACTTTAAGTAAAGAAATCAGGCGCCAGCATAATGGCAACTATTCGGTTTACCTTGTTTGGTCCATGGTAGGGATGTTTTTGGTGATTATATTTTTAATGTATTCGGGTTAATTTAACTAAAAAAAAAGAACATATGCATCAATTATTAATTTTACTTCCATTCCTTAGTATTATAATCTTAAACCTTCCTTTTAAATCAATTCTTAGGAAGTTAGCATTCTTGTTTGGGGTGTCACTTTGTTTATTCCAGATAGCTTTTGTATTTTTTCCGGCTTTGCGTTTTTCGTCAGCACAGTTTGAATTACTCAGCTCATTTTTAAAATTTAATCTTCTGGTTGATAATTTGACTTTGGTGATGCTGCTTTGTATCGGAATTGTTTCTTTTGTTTCTCTTCTTGCGGCTAAACGCCTCATACCGGAAGAGAGAGCGCTTTTTAATTTTACCAATGTTTTGATTATTGCTTTAGCCGGGTTAAACGGTATTGTAATGGTAAAAGATATTTTCTCCCTGTATGTTTTTCTTGAGATTACAGCTGTTGCATCATTTATCCTGATTGTCTTGCATAAAGATATCTTTGCTTTTGAGGGGGCTTTTAAGTATCTTATCCTTTCAACGATAGCAACCACGCTTTTGCTTTCTTCTATTGCATTATTTTTGCTTGTTTCAGGCTCAACTGAATATTCGGCAATAAGCGCCGGACTTAAAAACTCTCCAAACAGCCATATTATGATGCTTGCGATAGGGTTATTCTTAAGCGGAGTTTTCATTAAGGCAGGGCTTATGCCTTTTCACGGATGGGTCCCTGATACATATTCATCAGCACCTGCACCTGTATCAATATTCCTTGCGGGGATAGTTACAAAAACTGTTGGAGTTTATACTCTGATAAGAATAGTAACTACTGTGACAGGTTTTACAGCTCCTATTAGAAATGTACTTTTATTTGTCGGGGCATTTACAATTGTCATTGGTGCTTTTGCTGCTCTTGGGCAGAATGATTTTAAAAGAATGCTTAGCTATTCAAGTATAAGCCAGGTTGGTTACATTGTCCTTGGTTTGGGAAGCGGGACGATGTTGGGAGTTGCAGGGGCAGCGTTCCATCTTTTTAATCACGCAATCTTTAAATCACTTTTATTTGTTAATGCGGCAAGCGTAGAATCAGCAACCGGCTTAAGGGATATGAATAAGATGTCTGGGTTGTCAGCCCGTATGCCTCTTACGGGAGTCAGTTCTTGTTTGGCAAGCCTTTCAACCGCGGGTGTTCCTCCGCTGTCGGGATTTTGGAGCAAGCTTGTAATAATTGTTGCGTTATGGATGTCGGGAAGGCGTGTTTACGCGTTAATTGCTGTTTTAGCAAGCGTTGTTACTCTGGCTTATTTTCTTTCCATGCAAAGAAGGGTATTTTTTGGAAAATTGGGCGTTGAATTTGCTAATATCAAAGAGCAGGGTTTTGCCTTGGGATTTGCAGCAGTGTTGCTTTCTTTAATAGTAATAGGCGTTGGTTTATTTTTTCCGTTTGTTTTAAATTCTTTTATATTGCCGGTTGGCAATATTTTCGGAGGTTAGATTGCAAATTAATTTGATTATTCTTGTTGCATTGATATTGGCAGCAGTCTGGACGGTTATGACGAGAAGTTTGCTCCGTGCAGGCATAGGGCTTGCCTTGGTTAGTGTTTTATTGACTATTGTCATATTTAGGCTCAATTCGCCGCTTGCCGCGGTCTTTGAGCTTTCTGTGTGTGCCGGATTAATTTCAGTTTTATTTGTAAGCACTATCAGTATGGCGCAGCCGCTTTCCAGGAAAGAGGCTATCCAGCATATGAAGATAAGATTTGCCAGGTATTGGTATCTGCCGATAATTGTTGTTTTATTGGGAGTGGTATTACTTTTGATAAATGTAAAACTTGATATTTTACTTCCAACTCCCGAGAAAATCAAAGATGCCCGTTTGGTAATCTGGAATTCAAGGCCGATTGATTTATTGGGGCAGATTATAATCTTATTGACCGGAGTTTTTGGGGTTGTGATTTTATTTAAAGAAAGGCTTAAGAAATAATGGGCATTCATTTAAGTTTATTCTGGATGTTTGGGATTGTTTCAATTTTGCTTTTTGTAATTGGCATTTATTGCATTCTTGTTACTTATAATTTAATAAGGGTTTTAATCGGCATAGAAATTTTAATTAAAGCAGTTACGCTTTTGATAATCGTGGCAGGATATATTACGGGGCATGAAGCCCTGGCTCAAAGCATGGTAATTACACTTATTGTTATTGAAGCGGTAGTGGTAACAGTGGCGGTTGGCATAGTTTTGGGGATACACAGCCATCATAATTCATTGGACCTTAGGAAAATAAGGCAATTAAAAGGTTAATTTATGCATAGAATATTACTTAGTCCACCGGTCGCTTTTATAATACTTTTTTTAGTGATAGTTATTTTTACAGCGTTATTATCGCGCTTGGCTTTTCGCGTCAAGAAGGTTAAGGAAGGCACGGGGAAATCATATGCCTGCGGTGAGAATAATTATGACAACATGGCGCAGCCTGATTATTCAAATGTTTTTCCGTTTGCTTTCTTTTTTACGCTGGCCCATGTAGCAACATTGATTATTGCCACTGTTCCTCTGGCAACCGTTGGAACATTTATCATGGTTTCTTTGTATATATTAGGGGCTTTTATCGGTTTATCTATTCTTTTTAGGAGATAACTTTTATGGGGTTTGCGAAAAAAATAGTCAACTGGGCAAGGATTAAATCTCCGTGGATATTGCATTTTAATACCGGAGCTTGTAATGCCTGTGATATTGAGATTATTGCAGCACTTACTCCGCGTTACGATTTAGAGCGTTTCGGCGTTGTATTGAAAGGAACACCGAGGCACGCGGATATACTTGTTTGTTCAGGCCCTGTGACAAAACAGATTGAAGATAGATTGGTTAGAATTTACGAACAGATGTCTGAGCCAAAGTTTGTCGTTGCGGTGGGCACTTGTTCTTGTTCAGGAGGAGTTTTTCAGGGCTGTTATAATGTTAAGTCCGGGATTAATGCTGCTATCCCGGTTTCCGCGTATATACCCGGATGCCCAGCAAGCCCAAAGGCAATTATTGATGGTGTTGTGAAATTATTGATGAGCTTGGAAGAAAAAGAATCAAAGCAGGAGGGAAAATGACTCCATGTGAAAAAATTATAGAGGAATTAACAAAGAAATTTGATTATTTTGCAACTTGCGCAAAGATAGTCCGCCCAAGACGGATTAGTATAGAGGTTAAACAGGAGAATTTTCTGGAAGTGTTTGTTACTTTGTCAAAACAATTAGGCTTTTCGCATTTATGCACTATTACCGGGCTTGATGAAGGAGAGGTTTTAAGTTTTATCTATCATTTAGCCGATACTACGGGTATTTTGATTAATTTAAAGACCAGTGTTCCTAAAGAAAGGCCTATTTTAAAAAGTGTAATCTCTTA
>JAQURX010000016.1 GCA_028715415.1 Candidatus Omnitrophota bacterium
GGCGGGAGTAATGCGGGGCATACAGTTGTAGTCAAGGGCAATGAGTATATATTTCATCTTATCCCCTCGGGAATATTACATAAAGGAAAGATTTGCTGTATTGTAAACGGCGTGGTAGTTGACCCTGAGATGCTTGATAAAGAGATTAAAAGCTTAAGCCAATGGGGGATTAATATTGACGGCCGGCTTAAAATTTCTCCTTTAGCGCATGTGATACTGCCGTATCATCGGGTATTAGATAAGCTGCGAGAAACAAAAAGAGCGAATAAGATTGGCACGACCGGAAAAGGAATCGGTCCGTGTTACGCCGATAAGATCAACCGCTGCGGTATCAGGATGGTAGATTTGCTCAATAAAGAAGTCTTTAAAGAAAAATTAAACGATAATCTTAAAGAGAAAAATGAGATTTTTAAAAAGGTTTATAATCATCCGGGATTTTCCTTTGGAGAAATCTATAAAGAATATTTAGATTTCGGTAAGCTGTTTGAAAAGTATATTTTTGATACAGTGAAACTTCTTAACGAAGCAACTCTTGAAAAGAAAGATATCCTTTTTGAAGGAGCGCAAGGGACATTTTTGGATATTGATTTTGGAACGTATCCTTTTGTAACTTCTTCTTCGGCGATTTCCGGAGGGGCTTGTATAGGGACCGGTGTTCCTCCTGTAAAGATTGATAAAGTTATTGGTGTTGCAAAGGCTTATACTACAAGAGTAGGAGAAGGGCCTTTTCCTACTGAGTTTGTTTCTCCTTTTCAGGAATTTATCAGAAATAAGGGCCATGAATTCGGAGCGACTACCGGGCGCCCGCGCAGGTGCGGTTGGCTTGATAGCGTTATGTTAAAAGAAGCTGTTTTGTTAAATGGGATATCGGAGCTTGCAATAATGAAGATGGATATCCTTGAAGGCCTGAAAAGTATAAAGATCTGCACTGCCTATAAATATAAAGGTAAGCTGTTTAAGGATTTCCCTTATGATTTTGAGGCTTTGAAGAATGCCAAGCCTGTTTATAAAGATGTTCCGGGCTGGGATAAAACTGTAAATAAAACAATAAGTTACGGTAATTTAACTGCTAATGCTAAATCGTATCTTATGCGTATCAGTGACATGCTTAATACCAGGATTTCAATTGTTTCAGTTGGTTCTTCCCGCGAAGACACTATTTTCATCGGTAAAAACCAGCTGTAGATTTCTTATAAAATCTTTTCTTGACTACAGTTATAGCTTGTGTTATAGTAAATTTTCAAAGAAAAATGAGGAGGAAGTATGAACAATATTTTTAAAACAATAGTAGTAATTTTTATGGGTATTTCATTAGCCGGTTGCACCTTTATTTTCCAGACTGGCAGGCGTTCCGACGTAAAGAAAATTGAAGAACTTTCTTCAAAATTAAGCGAATTAGAGCAGGCGAAGAAGCTTCTTGAAGATAGGCTAAGCAGTGAAATTGGTGATCAGCAGGTTAAATTGCAGATGATGGAAAAAGGTTTGGTTATTACAGTTGTGGGAGACCTTGTGTTTGATTCAGGTAAGGCAAAGATAAGGCGTGAGGCCTATCCTATTATGGATAAAGTATCTGTTGTTTTGAAAGACAATGTTCCTCAGTATAACGTAGGTATAGAAGGGCACACAGATAATATTCCGATTAGATCTTCTGGTTGGAAAACGAATTGGGAGTTGTCAAGCGCCCGCGCTTTGAGCGTGCTGCATTACTTAGTAAATGAAAAAGGTATTTCTCCTGAACGCCTATCCGCAATTGGTTATGGGGAATTCCGCCCGGTTGCTTCAAATGACACAAAAGAAGGGCGTCAAGCGAATCGCAGGGTTGAGATTGTTATTTTGCCTCAACTTACAAAAGTTAAAGATAATAAGCCAGTCCAGGAACAACCTGTAATGGCTGAGCCTCAGGAAAATCTTAAATAGCGCTGGAGGTTTTTAATGGATGAGAATGCCAAGAATAAGGTTATTATTATCCTCAGTGTTTTAACAGTAATATTTTTTCTTGGGAGTATTAGTTCTTGCAGTAGTTCTTTTCGTAATAAGTCAGAGCGTGACAAAGAGATGGCTAAAAGGCTTGATTCGGAAGAAAAGCTGAACAAGTTTAACCAAGAGAGAATAACATTTTCGGATCAGATTAAGTCAAAAGATAAAGAACTTGAAGAAGAAAAAGCCGCAACGCAGGCAATGAAGAAAGCTTTGGTGCAGGAACAACTAGTCAATGAAAGTTTAAAAGAAGAACTTGAAAAAGTCACTAAAGTTAAAGAAGCCTTGGAAGAAGACCTTAAAGATGCTTTAACCGCGAAAAAAACAACTAAGCCTAAGAAATAATAAATAATGTAATTAGTTATTTTATTATGATGATGAAACGGTAGAGAAGCCAATGTTCAAATAAAGGGGAGTTTATCCCCTTTTTTATTAAATAAACAGAATAAGGTTTAGAGTTTCGAGGGAGGTGTTTTATGGCAATCTTACGCAAAATAAAAGAAAAATTGAGCGCGATAACAAAAAAAAGCGTTAAGAAACAAAAGGAAGTTGTTGGTAAGGTTACAAAAAAAACACCCGTTTCCGAAATGAAAAAAGAAATTTTTGGTGAGCATGTTACTGCTGTTGAGCAGTCAAAATATTCGCATCCAGAGAGCCATCGTGCAAGAAGGCCTATGCCTCAAGATCTTCCTTATCAATACGGTAAGGATAGAATTGTCTTAATGGTGCGTGATCCTTGGTGGTTGCACACCTATTGGGAGGTAACTGGCCCCACCTATGACCGCTTAAAAAACGATTTAAAGGATGATTTTTATAAAGCAAAAAGATTATTAAGAGTTTATGATGTAACCAATATTATTTTTAACGGATCAAACGCGCATAGGCATTTTGATGTTTATGTAAGCGAACAAACTACTAATTGGTATATTGATACTGCCGGGCCGGGCCGTTCTTGGTGCGTAGATTACGGGTTGTTGCTTCCCGATGGCAGGTTTATTACTATTGTCCGGTCTAATACAGTTGGTACTCCTATTGATGGGCCTTCATGGATAACAGATGAAGAATGGATGATCCCTGAAGAGATGTTCGCCCGGCTTTATGGTATGGGTTTTGGTTTGGGCCAGAGCTCACCGGTTGGTAAGGCTTGGCAGGAAAGAGTTAAGCAGGCTTTGTTTTCCGGAGTCCTGGCTTCACCTGGGATGGCTTCTATGGCAAGCCCCGTAAAGAAAGGTGAGAAAGAAAGAAAATTCTGGTTCGTTTTAGATTGTGAATTAATTGTATATGGCGCAACTGAGCCGGATGCGAAAGTTACTGTTCAGGGCAAAGAAATTAAATTACGGCCAGATGGCTCATTTACTTTAAGATATGCATTGCCAGATGGGAAGCAGGTTATTCCTGTTAAAGCGGTTTCTTCAGATGAGGTAGAAGAGCGTACGATCACGCCGATTGTTTCCAGAGAAACTAAATCAACAAATTTAGCCAAAGAATTCAGCAAAGAAATATAGGGGTTTATTCGTTAATAATTAACTTACACCCCGCGCTTATGCGGTGTTGCGCGGGTGCGCCCTTTCTGGGCTGGGAGAAAAATGAATAAAGGATATCTTTGTCTGGTTTTACATGGCCACCTGCCTTTTGTGAGACACCCTGAACACGAAAACTTTTTGGAAGAAGATTGGCTTTATGAGGCTATTACTGAGACATATTTACCTTTAATCTCGGTCTTTGAAAAACTAGTTGACGATGGGATTGATTTTCGTATTACTATGACTTTAAGCCCTACATTAATTTCAATGTTGAGCGATCCTTTGCTGCAGGAGCGTTATTTAAAGCATATTAATACGCTTATAGAGTTGTCGCATAAAGAAATTGAAAGAACAAATTGGCAGCCTAATTTCCAATCCTTAGCAATAATGTATCTGAATCTATTCTGTAAGGCCCGCGAAACTTTTGAGAAATACCATAGAAATTTAGTAAGTGCGTTTAAGCGGTTTCAGGATTTAGGTAAATTAGAGATTATCACCTGTGGGGCTACGCACGGGTATTTCCCTCTTATGGATGTCTGTAAAGAATCGGTAAGAGCGCAGGTTAAAGTAGCGGCTAATCATTATGAAAGCGTTTTTGGCAGAAAGCCCAGAGGGATATGGCTTCCGGAATGCGGGTATTATCCGGGGCATGATGAGATTTTAAAAGAAGCGGGAATACGTTTCTTTTTCTCCGACTCTCATGGAATCTTACACGGCACGCCTCGCCCAAAATATGGCGTATTTGCTCCTGTTTATTGTAAGGGAACCGGGGTGGCTTGTTTTGGAAGGGACCTTGAGTCAAGTAAGCAGGTATGGTCTTCAATAGAAGGATATCCGGGTGATTATAATTATAGAGAATTCTACCGTGATATCGGGTTTGATCTTGAATACGATTACATAAGGCCTTATATTCATCCGGACGGAGTTAGGATTAATACCGGGATAAAATATTATCGGATTACCGGGCCGGGCAATATAAAAGAGCCTTATAATCCGGAATGGGCAAGGGAGAGAGCAGCTCAACATGCGGGAAATTTTATGTTTAACCGCCAAAAGCAGATTGAGCATCTTAATGGTTTCATGCAGAAGAAACCTATTTTGGTTTCTCCGTATGATGCTGAATTATTCGGCCATTGGTGGTATGAAGGGCCCATGTGGCTTGATTATGTTATTAGAAAGATTTCTTGCGATCAGGATGAAGTGCGTTTAATCACTCCGAGCGAGTATCTGGAAGAGAATCCGCGCAATCAGGTTATCATTCCTTCAATGTCAAGTTGGGGTTGGAAAGGATATAGTGAAATGTGGCTGCAGGGATCCAATGATTGGGTTTACCGGCATCTGCATGCTGCTTCTGATAGGATGACTGAATTAGTTAAGAGTTTTTCTAATGCGGATGGCCTGTTAAGAAGGGCTTTAAATCAGGCTTTACGTGAGCTTTTATTGGCGCAAAGTTCTGATTGGGCGTTTATTCTGGGGACCGGCACGCATATAAGTTATGCTGTGCGGCGCACTAAGGATCATCTTTTAAGGTTTAACCGTTTGTATGATGATATAAAGTCAAATTTTATTGATGAAGAATGGCTTTCTGATATAGAGTATAAAGATAATGTTTTCCCGGGGATAGATTATAGAGTACATCAATAGAGGAGAGAAAACAGGAATGCTTTTTTCTTGAAGCGTCCGCCTAAATAACCCGACGGACGCTTTGCTCTTTACTCGTAAAGGTTAAAGTTAAATTAAATGAATATGAATGTACCAAAACATATAGCGATAATCATGGATGGCAACGGCCGCTGGGCAAAAGAAAAAAAGCTGCCGCGTATTGCCGGCCATCGGGAAGGCATTGAAAGAGTAAGAGAGACTGTAAAAAGTGCAGCCGAGTTGGGAGTAAAAGTAGTAACCTTTTTCGCATTCTCTACGGAGAATTGGGCAAGGCCCAAAAAAGAAATTGACGGGCTTCTTAAATTCCTGGATTATTTTTTAGAGCGTGAAGTAAAAGAACTGGATAAAAATAACGTGCGGCTTAAATTTATCGGGCGTGAAAAACCAATTCCCGAAAATCTTCTTAAGAAAATGCGCCAGGGGGAAGAAAAAACCAAAGATAATACGGGGCTTGTTATGGTTTTAGCTTTAAATTACGGCTCGCGGCAGGAAATAGTTGACGCGGCGAAGAAATTTGCATCATTGGTTAAAAGTGGGAAAAAAGAGGTTGAGGATTTGGATGTGGATTTATTTGGCAGCTATCTTTATACACAGGCCCTTCCCGATCCCGATCTTTTAATCCGCACAAGCGGAGAGATGCGTTTAAGCAATTATCTATTGTGGCAGCTTTCTTACGCGGAATTGTATTTTCCAAAGAAATACTGGCCGGATTTTAAGCGCTCTGATTTGGAAGAGGCGATTAAGGAATTCCAAAAAAGAGAAAGAAGATTTGGAGGGATAAATGTTGAAGAATAGGCTTTTTAGTTTTGTTATTCTTATCGGGATTATTTTCGGTGTTATTTTTGTTGACTGGCTTACCGGGGTTTTTGTTACCATTTTCATCGCATTCTCTTTGTATGAATTTTTTACCATGCTTGAGAAGAAAGGGCTTCATCCTTATAAGTATGTGGGTATTTTAATTGGCGTAATTATTCCTCTTTCTATGGTTATGCGTTTTGAGTTGACCAAGAGTTGGGAGCTTTTATTCGCAGTCGTTCTGCTTTTGTTTTTGTTCTTAATGCAGTTTAGGCGCAGGAAAAACCAGGGGGCTGTCGTAGATATTTCTACAACAATTTTTGGCATTCTTTATGTCTCATGGTTTTTTAGTTTTTTAATTAAAATCAGGTACCTCCCCGGCGGCCTTGGACTTTTGGGAGCAGTGTTGCTTATCACTAAATCAGGGGATATTGGAGCTTATCTTGTGGGGTCTCGTTTTGGAAAGACTCCGTTTGTCCCGCGCATAAGCCCTAAAAAAACAGTTGAAGGTGTTGTAGGCGGCTTAATCTTTAGTTGCCTGGGGGCATTAATAAGCAGGCCTTTTTTAAATGTCAATACTGAGAAGCTTATCCTTTTAGGTTTACTTTTTGGTGTATTGGGACAGCTGGGGGATTTGTCTGAATCTCTTCTTAAGCGCGACTGTGGTGTTAAAGATTCCGGAAAGATCCTTCCGGGAATGGGAGGGGTTCTTGATGAGATTGACAGTTTGATTTTTACTGCTCCTGTTTTTTATTTTTATATGAATGCAATATTGAATAATGGCTTAATTAAATGAAGCGAATTGCAATCTTAGGCTCAACCGGCTCAATAGGCAAAAGCACATTAGATGTAATAAGGGCGCATCCGGAAGAATTTCGCGTTGCGGCATTAACTGCAAATTCAGATACTGGAACATTAATGCGCCAGATTAAAGAGTTTAAACCGCGTTTTGTTTGTATTAATGACAAGTCGCTTGCTTTAAAGCTAAAAATTGTTGCTGGGAATAAAACAAAAGTCCTTTCCGGCGAGGATGGTTTATCGGAGATTGCAGGGGAGGGCTCAATTGATTTAGTTTTGCTTGCAGTCAGTGGAATCGCGGCATTAGGCCCTTTATTAAATGCAATTGAGCACGGGAAGAGTGTAGCATGCGCTAATAAAGAAGCCCTGGTTGCTGCAGGGGAAATTATAATGCGGCGTGCTAAAAAGAATAATGTTTCAATCATCCCTGTTGACAGCGAACAGTCGGCAATCTGGCAGTGCCTTTTGAATAATGATAGTTCAAAAATAAAAAACATTTATCTGACTGCTTCCGGAGGGCCTTTTAGAAAGGCAAGTTTAAAAGATTTAAGAAACGCTACTCTTGAACAGGTATTGAAACATCCGCGTTGGAAAATGGGGAAAAAGATTACCGTTGATTCGGCAACGTTAATGAATAAGGGCTTGGAATTTATTGAGGCAATGTTTTTGTTTAATCTTCGCCCGCAGGAAATTAAGATACTAGTGCACCCGGAGGCTTTTATACATTCTATGGTGGAATTTATTGATGGCGTTGTTATGGCTCAGTTATCCGAAACGGATATGCGTATTCCTATCCAGTATGCTTTATCATATCCTTTGAGGCTTAGTGGAAGCCATCTGCCGCACCTGGATTTTTATAAATTAAAAGAATTGCATTTTGAGAAGCCGGATGTTAAAAAATTCCCTTGTTTGGGTTTGGCATATAGAGCGGCAGTTGAGTTAGGGACAATGCCTGCTGTTTTAAACGCGGCTAATGAAGTTTGCGTAGAGAGATTTTTGGAAAGAAGCCTTAGGTTTGGCTCTATCCCTTTAGTAATTGAAAAAGTGATGGATAGGCATAAGAATGGGAAAAATCCTGATTTGGAAACCATAAAGCAAGCAGATAGCTGGGCTAGAGTTGAGGCTCAAAAAATAATTGAGGATAAACAATAATGATAACTTTGCTTATTTTTCTTGCGGTCTTAAGTTTGTTAATAGTAGTGCATGAATTCGGGCATTTCTTGGCAGCCAGATTAACCGGTGTCAGAGTGGAAAAGTTTTCTTTAGGTTTTGGCACGAATCTTTTAAAGAAGAAAAAAGGGCATACCGAATATTCTATTAGCGCTATTCCTTTGGGTGGTTATGTCAAGCTTGCAGGAGATAACTTGGAAGAATATAAAGGCAAGCCGTATGAATATTTGTCAAAACCAATCAGTAAGCGTTTTTATATTATATTTTGCGGGCCACTATTGAATTATGTTCTTGGTTTTTTATTTTTCTGGCTCATATTTTTTGTAGGTTATCCTTCCTTTACAACTAAGGTCGGCGGGCTTTTGGATGGGTATGGCGCTAAAAAAGCTGGGCTTCAGATTGGGGATAAGATTACTGCAATTGACGGCCAGAAAGTTGCATTTTGGGAGGAGTTGCAGAAAGTTATTCAGGAAAAGAACGAGTCAAATAATGTAAATTTAACAATCCTTAGGGATAGTAAAGAATTTAATGTTAGTGTTGCAATAAGAGAAACTAAACTAGATGATCAGCTTGGCTCAAAACGCAAAGTTGGGCTTCTCGGTATTACCCCTTTTGATGAAATTGTAAAAGTAAGGCATGGTTTTTTTGAATCATTTGTTTTAAGCCTTGAGAAAACATGGTTTTTAACAGAAATGACTTACAAGGGGCTTTGGAGGATGGTTACCGGCAAATTATCCGTCCGGGATTCGGTAACCGGGCCTTTGGGGATTTTTGACATAACTTCAAAAGCAGCCAAGGTAGGGCTAATTGCGATTTTGCAACTCGTAGCTGTTTTAAGCATAAGCCTCGGGATATTTAATTTATTGCCGCTTCCGGTTTTAGACGGCGGGCATATTTTTCTTTTAGGTATTGAGAAGATAAGAGGAAAGTATTTAGGCGTAAAAGCAGAGAGGGTTTTATCTCAAACAGGTTTTGTTCTAATAATATCCTTAGCTTTATTTGTGACCTATAACGATATCATGAGGATGTTTGGGGAGAAAATAGTCAAGTTTTTTAAGTAAGGTTTGGAGCAATGAAAATAGAAAGACGAAAAACAAAAATTATTAAAATTGGCGATGTTTCCATCGGCGGGAATCATCCGGTTGCTATCCAGTCTATGGTTAAAATTAAGACTTCAAGAGTTGAGAAAGTAGCTAAGCAGATTAAGGAATTGGAGGCCGCTGGATGCGAGATTGTGCGTCTTGCCGTAAAAGATCAGGATGATGCTTTGGCGCTAAGAGAAATTAAAAAATACTCTTCTATTCCTGTGGTTGCAGATATCCATTTTGATAAAAACCTGGCTTTGACTGCAATTGAAAGCGGGGTAGATAAAATAAGATTAAATCCCGGCAATATCTATAAGAAAGAGCATGTTAAAGAGGTTATCCTTGCTGCAAAGTCAGCCGGTATCCCTGTTAGAGTGGGGGTAAACTCTGGTTCAGTTCGCGGCTCTCAAGATAGCAGGCAGGTCCAGAGGATGCTTAAGAGCACGGTTAACTATATTAAGATATTAGAGTCTTTGAAATTTTATAATATCGTTGTTTCTTTGAAGGCATCAAATGTTTTGGATACGATAGAAGCTTATCGCAGGATATCCAAGCTTATTGATTATCCTTTGCATCTGGGGGTTACGGCTACCGGTTCTCCATATAACGGCGCTATTAAATCAAGCATCGCTTTAGGGGCTTTGCTTTTAGGCGGGATCGGTGATACAATTAGGGTATCTTTAACGGATCATCCCGTGCAGGAAGTGATTGCCGCAAAGAATATTTTGGAATCATTGAACCTGCGCAACTTTGGGCCGGAGATTATCAGTTGCCCTACTTGTGGCCGCTGCGAAGTTGATTTAGCTGGCATTGTAAAGAAATTAGAGGAAAAATTTTCAGTTATGCGTTCTGTCCCGGGCGCTAAACGATTAAGAGTGGCGGTAATGGGTTGCGTGGTTAACGGTCCGGGAGAAGCCCGCGAAGCTGATATCGGGGTTGCCTTTGGTAAGAAAGAAGGTTTGTTGTTTAAGAAAGGAAAAGCAGTAAGAAAAGTTTCTTATGATAAATGCGTTCAAGTTTTACTTGATGAGGTTTTAAGGGAGAGTTAATTATGCTTTGGTCAAAAACATTTATTCCTACACTAAAAGAAGCGCCTCAGGAAGCAGAGTCTATCAGCCATCAACTTCTTTTGCGCGCAGGTTTCGTACGTATGCTGATGGCAGGTGCTTATACATATTTGCCTTTAGGCTTAAGGGTATTGACTAACATTGAAAGAATAATCCGGGAGGAGATGAATTCATGCGGTGCCTCCGAATTATTAATGCCGGCGCTCCAGCCTCAAGAATTATGGCAGAAAACAGGAAGAGATAAAGATATAGGCGAGGTAATGATTAAATTTGTAGATAGAAGAGGTAGAAAAGTCTGCTTAGGCCCTACACATGAAGAGATTGTCACTGATTTAGTCCGAAGCAGTGTTTCGAGTTACAGGGATTTACCTTTAGTTTTATACCAGATACAGACTAAATTCCGCGATGAGATGCGCCCGCGCTTTGGTTTGGTGCGCGCCTGCGAATTTATTATGAAAGATGCTTATAGCTTTGATAGGGATGATGCCGGACTTGATAAGAATTATCAGTTAATGTTTGAGGCTTATAAAAGAATATTCTTAAGGTGCGGTTTAGGTATCGTTACGACAGAAGCGGATTCCGGTGTTATGGGAGGAAAGGTCTCCCACGAATTTATGGTGCCGGCAAAAGACGGAGAGGATATGGTTTTAGTCTGTCCGCAATGCAAGGCTGCCAAGACATTTAAAGAGGAAGAAAAGGATGTTTGCGCTAAATGCAATACCAAAATGAATAAGTTAAATACGATTGAAGTAGGGCACATTTTTAAATTAGGGACAAAATACAGTTCTCTTTTAGAGGCAAACTTCCTTGATGCAGACGGTAAATCCAAGCCCATCATAATGGGTTGCTATGGGATTGGCGTCTCAAGGCTTATTTCTGCGATAATTGAGCAGAATAATGATGCAGATGGTATTATCTGGTCCAAAGAGACAGCTCCATTCCAGGTGATTTTGGTTCCTTTGGATGTTACGCAATCTGCAATTATGGATTTGGCAAATAGTATGTATAAGGAATTAGAAGAAAAGAATATCAGTGTTTTATTGGATGACCGAGACCAGCGAGCAGGGGTTAAGTTTAAAGATGCTGATATCTTAGGTATTCCCCTGCAGGTAATTATTGGCAAAGATTATTTAAAGAATAATACGGTAGAATTAAAAGTACGTAAGACGAAAGCTAAAATTATCAAATCAAAAGAGGAAGTTTTAAACCAGATTATAGGAGAGATTCATGGATAGGGATCAATTAACCGCGCAATTACAGGAGATTACCAGAGATTTTCTTAAAGATAGAGAATTGGATTTAGTGGATCTTGTGTGTAGGTATGAAGGTAATGAATTGACCGTGAGGATTTTAACGGATAGGTTTGAGGGAGGGATTACTGTTGGAGAGTGCGCAAGCGTTAACAAAGAACTTGGGCTTTTACTTGATGAAAAGGACATATTGCAGGAAAGATATGTTTTAGAGGTATCCAGCCCCGGTTTAGACAGGCCGCTTTCAACTAAGAATGATTTTCTAAGGAATAAAGGGAAGTTGGTAAAATTCTTTCTTAGAGAGGCTGTGGGCGGAAAGATTGAATGGGATGGAGTAATTCTAAGGATAGAAAATGAATCTGTCTTTATTCAGTTAAAAAATGGCTCAACGCTGGAATTGCCATTAGCCGTGATTAATAAAGGGAAAAGAATATTAGAGTAGGATAAATAAGACAGTGATCTTGCATAGATTGTTGTTTTAGAATTGTTAACCCCTGTTCCTATCGGATGGAACAGGGCGGGCTGGTGCCCAGGGAGAGGTTATCATGAGTCAGGAAATATTAGCAATAGTTGAACAGATAGAAAGAGAAAAAGGAATAAAAAAAGAAGTTTTGGTTGAGGCGATAGAGAGCGCTCTTTTAAGCGCGGCAAAAAAAGTAATTGATGTTAAGCCGGATGATGAGCTAACTGTGGAGTTTGATTTAAATTCCGGTAAGATCCGCGCTTTTCGGAATAAAGAAGAGATTACTTCTATTGATTTCGGCCGTATTGCCGCTTCCACCGCCCGCCAGGTGATTATTCAGAAATTACGCGAAGCGGAAAAAGATGTTGTTTTCGGAGAATTCCAGAGTAAAGTCGGAGAAATCGTAAGCGGGACAGTATATCGTTTTGAAAAAGGTAATATTGTTATCGATCTTCTAGGCAAGGCAGAAGGCCTTCTTTTGAAACGCGAGCAATCCCCTAAAGAGGAATTCAAGCAGGGGCAGAGGATTCGTGCTTTCATAGTTGAAGTAAAAAAAGACGCAAAGGGCCCGCAGATAATACTTTCCCGCGCCCATGCCAATTTCGTAAAGAAATTATTTGAGTTGGAAGTTCCGGAAATTTATGAAGGTATTGTTGAGATTAAATCTATTTCCCGCCAGCCGGGGGATCGCACTAAGATTTCTGTTTGCTCAAAGAATGATAAAGTTGATTCTGTGGGGGCTTGTGTCGGTATGCGCGGTAACAGGGTGAGGAATATTGTCAATGAATTGCAAGGAGAAAAAATTGACATAGTCCGTTATAATGAGGATATAAAAGAGTATATTAAAAACGCCCTTTCTCCAGCTGAAGTTTCTGAGATAAAGCTTGATAAAGAGAAGATGAAGGCTGAAGTTATTGTTGCTGATGATCAGCTTTCTCTTGCTATCGGAAAGCATGGGCAAAATGTCAGGCTTGCTTCAAAACTAATTGGATGGGAGTTGGATATCCGTACAAAGACCACCTCTGCTGCAGCAGGAGCAAAAAAAGAAGAGGCTAAAAAGGAAGTTGTAGAGCAAGCGCAAGAAGTAAAGGAAGGAACGTCTATAGAAGAACTTCCGGGAGTAGGAGAAAAAACACTTTCTAGTTTAAAAGACGCCGGAATTAATTCGGTTGAAGATATTTTAAATTCAAACCCTGAAGATCTGACAAAGATAAAAGGTATTGGCCAGAAGAAGGCTGAGAAACTGATTGAAGAGGCCAAGAAATTAAAAAAATAGATTTTAAAAGCCACAAAAAGGAATAAGCAAATGGTAATATCAAAAAAAGAAAAAGTTGTTTTAAAGAAAACTGTTCATGATAAGGAAAAAAAGACGGTTAAAAAAACTGTTAAGGTGAAAGTAGTAAAGAAGCCGGCTAAGGCTGTTGCTGCGCCGAAAATAAAGAAAATTGTTTTGCCTAAACAGAAAGAACATATTAAGAAAGAACCGGTAAAGGTTGCCGTGAAAGAACAGGTTTCTCCAAAACCCGTTTTTGCTAAGAAAATAGAAGTCGAGGTTCTAAAGCCATCGCCTGTTGTTGAAGAGCCAAAGAAAATTATTAAAGAAACCCCAAGTCCTGTTGTTAAGGAAGAAGTAAAGAAAACTTCTTCTCAGGTCCCCCCTAAAATTACTCCAAAGGAGCAGGTACATACAAAAATAGCTCCGGCTAAGCCTAAGATAGAAGAAGTAAAAGTTGCCCCTCCGGTTCCGCCGGCTCCAGTGGTTGATTTAAGGCAATTAAAAGAGATAGAGATAGAATTGCCAATTACTGTCAAAGACCTTTCGATAAGGCTACAGGAGAAACCTTCTATTGTAATTAAGAATCTAATGAATATGGGGATAATGGTTGGCATTAACCATTCGTTAGATGAGGAAACCGCTGTAAAAATCTGTGATAAATTTAATTGTAAAATAAAGAAAGCCCCGGACCAGGAAGAATTGGCTTTAGGGGTTCATCAGGAAGCAGAAAAAGCAGAGAATCTTCATCCAAGGTCTCCGATAGTTACTTTTATGGGCCATGTTGACCACGGTAAAACGTCTTTGTTGGATGCAATCAGAAAAACTAAAGTTGTTGATAGCGAGCACGGAGGGATTACTCAGCATATCGGAGCATACAAGGTTAGTCTTCCACACGGAGAAATCACATTTTTAGATACTCCTGGGCACGAAGCGTTTACTGCTATGCGGGCCAGGGGGGCTAGTATTACAGATATTGTAGTCTTGGTAGTTGCCGCGGATGATGGCATTATGCCTCAGACGCAAGAAGCTATTGACCACGCCAAGGCTGCGGGGGTACCGATAATTGTTGCGGCGAATAAAATTGATAAACCACAAGCAAATCTTGACAGGGTAAAAAAACAGCTGGCAGAATTTGATCTTCGTTCGGAGGATTGGGGCGGAAAAACTATTGTTGTCCCTGTTTCTGCAAAGACCGGGGAAGGAATAGATAGTTTGCTGGAAATGATCCTATTAGAGGCCCAGATGCTTGAATTAAAAGCAGATTCCAAACGCCTTGCCCGCGGAATTGTAATTGAAGCTAAGATGTCCAAAGGCAGAGGCCCAGTGGTTACGCTCCTTGTAAAGAATGGCACGCTTCATTTGAATCAAAACATTATCGTTGGCAATCTTTACGGGAAAATTAGGGCGATGTTTAATGATAGAGGTGCTTCGGTTACCCAGGCAGGGCCAAGTGCGCCGGTTGAAGTCCTTGGTATCTCAGGTATCCCTGAAGCTGGAGAACAATTCTTTGTTATTAGTGATGAGAAGCAGGCAAAAGAATTAGCCGCCTTACGCATGGAAAAAGAGAGGCAACAACAGATAAAAACTGTAAAAAGAATCAACCTTGAAGATTTGCATGCCCAAATCAGCGCGGGCAAGCTAAAAGAGTTAAAGATTATTATTAAAGCTGATGTGCAGGGGTCTCTTGAGGCGATCAAGGATGTATTAAGCAAGCTTGATGTCCCCGAGATTAAAGTGGATATTATCCATATCGGGGTAGGAAATATAAATTCTTCGGATGTAATCTTAGCTGTTGCATCAAATGCGTTAATAGTAGGTTTTAATGTTATAGAGGATGATTTGGCTAAAGAAGCAGCAGTAAAAGAAGGCATTGAAATCAGGAAATATAATATTATTTATGAGCTTGGGAATGAAATTAAAGCAGCGGTTGTAGGTATGCTTGAGCCGAAACTTAAGAAAGTTTTCTTAGGCCGTGCTGAGATAAGAAAAGTCTTTAAGCTATCGCGCTCCGGGATAATCGCCGGTTGTTTTGTAACTAAAGGGAAATTCCATCGCAACTGCAATGTAAGCTTGGTAAGAAATGGCGAGGTAATTTTTGAAGGCAAACTTTCTTCTTTGAAGCGGTTTAAAGACGATGTTAAGGATGTGGCGGAAGGTTTTGAATGTGGGATGAGCATAGCAGGGTATGATCAAGTGCAGGATGGCGATATTATAGAAGGATACGAAATAGAAAAGATATTTAGGAAAATATAATATGAAGAAAAGAATACTTAGCGGCATGCGTCCGACTGGGAAGCTTCATCTGGGGCATTTAGTAGGCGCTCTTGATAATTGGAAGAAACTACAAGATGAATACGAGTGTTTTTTTATGGTGGCTGATTGGCATGCTTTGATGGGTGAATATGAGAATACGGAAAATTTAAAAGATAATGTGATTGATAATGTGGTTGATTTCCTTGCGTGTGGGATTGACCCTAAAAAAGCACATATTTTTATTCAGTCTCATGTAAAAGAGCACCTGGAGTTATATATGGTTTTCTCTGTGATTACTCCTTTAGGCCTGCTGGAGAGATGCCCAACTTATAAAGAGCAGTTGCGCGAGGTTACCAACCGCGATTTAAGCACGTATGGTTTCTTAGGGTATCCGGTTTTGCAGGCTGCCGATATTTTGCTTTATAAAGCGGAGGCGGTTCCTGTCGGTGAAGACCAGCTGCCGCATCTGGAACTAACCAGGCAGATTGCCAGGAAATTTAATAATATTTTTAAAAAAGAAACCTTTGCTGATCCGCAGGCTCTTTTAACCAAGTCAAACCGTTTGTTGGGCTTAGACGGCAGGAAAATGAGTAAGAGCTATAATAATTACATTGCTCTTTCTGAAGAACCGGAAGTAATACGTAAGAAAATAAAAAGCATGTTTACCGATCCTTTACGGATTAAACTTTCTGATCCCGGGCATCCGGAAAAATGCAATGTGCATAACTATTATTCAGTATTCTTCCCCGAGAAAAAGAAGGAACTTGATGAGAAGTGCCGCAGGTCGCAAATTGGGTGTACTGAATGCAAAAAGGAATTATCCGAGCTGCTCATTAAATTCTTAGAGCCTATCCAGAAGAAAAGGCACGAATTATTAAAAGATAAATCAAAGATAATGGATGTATTAGAGCTTGGCGAAAAGAAAGCAAAAGAGACAGCTTGTGCTACGATGGATGAAGTAAGAAAGTTGATTAATCTGTAAATATGGGATATAAAATTAAATTAGAAATTTTTGAAGGCCCGTTGGACCTTCTTTTATATTTGGTAAAAAAAGACCACTTAAATATTTATGATATACCTATAGCAAAAGTAACCGAGCAATACATGCAGTATTTAAATCTTATGCAGCTTATGGATTTAAATATTGCTGGAGAATTCTTGGTTATGGCAGCGACCCTTATGCAGATTAAATCAAAGATGCTGCTTCCTGCGCCTGAAACTCCAACCTTAGAGGAAGAAGAAGACCCGAGAGAAGAGCTTGTTAAGAGGCTTTTGGAATATGAGAGGTTTAAGCAAATAGCTGAATCGCTGCGTGAAAAAGAGAATATGCAGAAAGAAGTCTTCAAGCGCCCAAAGATTGAAATAGAAAAGGAATTATTTACGGAAAAAGACGTTTATTTTGAAGCAAGTATCTTTGATTTGATTAATGCTTTTTCTCAGGCACTTAAAGACGTGCCGAAGGAATTATTCTATGAGGTTATAAAAGATGAATTTACCGTTGAGCAGAAGGTTCACGAGCTTTTGCATCTTTTGTTGGTAAATTCCAGTATTCGGGTTTCCGAGTTATTTAAGAAATCAAAGAATAAGATAGAGATCGTAGTTACATTTTTAGCCGTGTTGGAATTAATCAAGATGCGGGAGATTGTCGCCGCGCAAAAAGATCTTTTCTCCGATATTGAGATCTTAAGAAATAAAAATAATATTATTCCCTATGAACAACGAGCAGACGAGACAAGCGCTTCTTAAGGGTAACCCCGTAGTTGCCAATATCAAGGAATCCGAAGAGGATGTAGTTTTGAATATGTCTCTTCGCCCGAAAAAATTGGGGGATTTTATCGGCCAGAAAGAAGTAGTTGATAATCTGAAAGTTTGTTTTACTGCCGCAAAACAAAGAAAAGAACCTCTCGAGCATGTGCTTCTGTCAGGGCCTCCGGGGTTGGGAAAGACTTCACTGTCCCATATAATTGCACATGAGATGGGTACAAAGATTACCGCGACAAGCGGGCCTGCAATTGAACGCGCAGGCGACTTAATTGGCATTCTTACCAACTTGGAAAAGGGAGACGTTCTTTTTATTGACGAAATTCACCGGCTTTCTAAGGTAGTTGAAGAATTTCTTTATCCGGCAATGGAGAATTTTCAGATTGATTTTATTATTGATAAAGGGCAATTCGCGCGAACGATAAAATTTAATTTAAAACCTTTTACTTTAATCGGGGCTACAACCCGCACAGGACTTTTAGCTGCCCCGCTTCGTGGAAGATTCGGGATATTTTATAACCTGGATTTCTATAAAGTAGAGGATTTAGCTAAGATTATTAAGCATTCTGCAAAGTCTTTGGGTGTAGAGATAGATGATGAAGCAAGTCTTGAAATTGGCAGGCGCAGCAGGGGCACTCCTCGTGTTGCCAATAGGCTTTTGCGTCGCATAAGAGATTATGCACAGGTAGCTAACACAAAAAAGATTGATTGTTTGATTGCATCAAAAACTTTGGATGAGCTTGGTATTGATAAGGCCGGGCTTGATGATTTGGATAGGAAAGTGCTAAAGCTAATCTTGGATTCTTATAGCGGGGGTCCCGTAGGTATTGAAGCTTTGGCAGCCAGCCTTAATGAGGAAGTTGATACGGTTGCAGATACTGTTGAGCCGTATCTGCTTAAGGCCGGATTCTTGAAGCGCACCTCGCGTGGAAGGCTTGCCACTAAGCTTGCATTTGAGCACTTCGGAAAAAAATACGAAAAACAAGAAGAGATGTTTTAAAATAACTAAGAGACAGGGATGAAAATACTATTACATACCTGCTGTGCGCCTTGCTTAATCTATCCCTTGGAGATATTAAGGGAAAATAATTTTACGGTAGTAAGTTATTTCTATAATCCTAACATCCATTCTTACGCAGAATTTGAAAAAAGAAGGCAGGCTGTAGATTCTTTCGCGGGAAATGAAAAGATTGATGCGGTTTTCCCGCCTTACAATCCGATTGAGTTTTTCCACGCGGTCTATCAAAAGGAGATCGGCAAAGAAAGATGCTCAATCTGTTGGCGTTTACGCCTTAATAAGACAGCTCTTGCGGCTAAGGCTTTGGGTTTCGAATATTTTACAACTACAATGTTGGTTAGCCCCTATCAGAGTCAGGAGATGCTTAAGGAAATAGGCGAGGATATCGGAAGGAAAGAACAGGTTAAGTTTTTCTATGAAGATTTCCGTCCGGGTTTCCGTAAAAGCCATGATCAAGCAAAGGCTAAAGGCATATATTGCCAGAAATATTGTGGATGTATTTTCTCGGAGATCGAAACTTGCAAGAAATAGCCAAGACAATAATTTTACTCGGGATTATCTTAATTGCGATTGGAATAATTCTTTTCTTTGGCAAGAATATCCCTTTTATCGGAAAGCTTCCAGGGGATATTTGCATCCAGAAGAAGAATTTCACCTTTTATTTCCCCGTAGTTACATCTATTTTAGCGAGTGTGGCTTTGTCTCTAATTCTCTGGTTTTTTAACCGAAAATGAGAAAGATTAGTGTATTAGTATTTATCCTGATTGTTTTCTTGCAGGTTTCTTTGGGTTTTTGTTTCGCCAAAGAGCCGAATCCTGTTCGTGTAGCTATAGCACAGGATATTTCTGCTTTAAGAATTAAGATTGAAGGTTTTTACGAAGTAATTAATCCAAAAACTAACAAAGTTTTATACCGCGGCAGGCATTTGAATTCTACCGCAACCGTTTATAAAGGCGGAATTTTGCTCGCTAATGTAAGGCCAAAGTCAGATAGGCTTTTTATCAGGACCTACGATCCCGATGAGATTATTATAAACGGAAGAAGGTTTAGAGGGGATATTGAATTGATCAAAGCTCCGGATGCGCATTTATTAGCGATTAATCACATCGGTTTGGAATCGTATGTTAAGGGGATTCTTTTCCATGAGGTTTCGCATTACTGGCCGGTTGAAGTTTTAAAAACACAGGCGATTGTCTGCCGTTCTTATGCCTTATATCAATGCCAGGAAAACAAAAATAAAGATTTTGATGTTACCAATGATACATATTCTCAGGTTTATGGCGGGTTGACTTCCGAGAGATTGCGAACAAGTAAAGCAGTTGATGAAACTAAAGGAATGGTTTTATTTTTTAATGGTAAGATTCTGCCTGCTTTTTTTCATGCTACCTGCGGAGGTTTTACGGAGAATGTTTCAGCGCTTTGGAACCTGCAAAATTCCGCGTTAAGCGGGGTTAAATGCGATTTTTGTAAAGAATCACCGCATTTTAATTGGCACTGTTGTTTATCAGCAAAAGAAATTGAGGAAAAATTATTAAAAGCCGGAATTAAGATCCAAGGCATAAAAGATATATTAGTGGTAAGTAGGAATAATTCCGGCCGCGTTGTGAATCTTAAAGTAACCGGTAGTGAAAAAGAAATGGATATTTTGGCTAAAGATTTCAGGAATATTATTGGTTCAAATATTATAAAAAGCACAAATTTTAATGTTACTTCAGTAAAGGGAGATTTTATCTTTGAGGGGCTTGGTTGGGGCCATGGTGTTGGTTTGTGCCAATGGGGCGCATATTTTATGGCAAAGCAAGGGTCTAAATTTGAAGAAATTCTTAAGTTCTATTATCCCGGAGCAGAGATCATCTCGATTGGACAATGAAATTAGCTAACTTTGATTATAATTTACCTAAAGAATTAATCGCGCAGCATCCTTTAAAAGAAAGGGACAGCGCAAAACTTATGGTCTTAAACCGTAAGGACAAAAGCATAGAGCATTGTGTTTTTAAAGATATAGTTAATTATTTCCGCAAAGAAGATTTAATTATTTTAAATGACACAAGGGTTTTATCTTGCAGGTTAGAAGGTAAGCGTTTAACAGGAGGCAGGGTTGAGGTTTTATTATTAAATCAAGAGAAAGGGATGACTTTTAAAGCCATGATTAAGCCTGCAAGGTTAAGATTGAATGAAGAAATCAAATTTAACAATGGCTCTCTTGTTGGAAGGTTAACTGAAAGAAACAGGATTAGTTTTAGCGCAAATTCCGTCCAAGAGGTTTATTCTCACGGCCAAGTCCCGCTTCCTCCTTATATAAAAAGAATTCCTGATGAATCTGATAAGGATTATTATCAGACTGTTTATGCGATTAAGGATGGAGCGATTGCATCTCCAACTGCCGGGTTGCATTTTACTAAAGAATTGATGAAAGATATTCAAGGTTTAGGAGTAAATTTTGCTTCGCTTACTTTGCATGTCGGATTAGGTACTTTTAAACCGGTAAAAACCGATAATATAGAAGATCATATAATGGAGTCCGAATTGTTTAATATTCCTGATAAGACGATAAAGTGTTTGGAGAAAGCGAAAAAAAATAACGCGCGTGTTTGCGCGGTAGGAACGACTAGCTTACGCAGCCTTGAAACTTATGCTTTGGGATTAAGAGACGGCGTTACCAATTTATATATTACTCCCGGTTTTAAGTTTAATCTTGCGGATTGCCTTTTAACGAATTTCCACCTGCCTTGCACTACACTTTTTATGCTGGTGTGTGCTTTTGCCGGGGAAGATTTCGCAAAGAAAGCTTATAAGATTGCAGTAGAGAAGGAATACAGGTTTTATAGTTATGGCGATGCAATGTTAATTTTATAGAGTAAGCTGATGAATTCAGCGGGTGACGCCGAGACGGGGCAACCCCACCGGCGCAGTGGGCGAGCACGGTGGGGTTGTCTCGGCGGCAGGACCCGCTGGATAATGAGCTATTAATTATGTTTAAAGTAGATTATCAGGAAAAAAATTCAAAAGCAAGGCTGGGTTCTTTAATGACTGCGCATGGGGAAATTAAGACCCCATGCTTTATGCCGGTAGGTACTCATGGGACGGTAAAAGGCATATCACAAAGGACTCTGATTGAGTGCGGAGCGCAAATTATTCTATCAAACGCGTATCATCTTTTTTTGCGCCCGGGAATGGATATAATTAAAAAGGCCGGGAGTTTGCATGATTTTATGTCTTGGGAAAAACCCATACTTACCGATAGCGGAGGTTTCCAGATCTTTAGTTTAGCTTTTTTAAGAAAATTAACTGATGAAGGTGTAAGTTTCCAATCGCATTTCGACGGGAAAAGCCATTTTTTAAGCCCGGAGGATGTGATTGAGAACCAGAGAATCTTGGGCTCAGATATTATGATGCCTTTGGATGAATGCGCTCATTATCCTTGTGAAAGAGACCATGCAGAAGTAGCAATGGATAGGACTATTAATTGGGCTAAGCGTTCAAAGCAGGAATTTCTTAAGCGGGAAAATTCTTATAGCGGAAAAAGCCAGTTACTCTTTGGCATTGTGCAAGGGGCAACTTACGATGATTTACGAAAGGAATGCACTGAAAAACTTATTGATATAGGGTTTGACGGCTATGCTATCGGAGGAGTTTCTGTCGGAGAGCCGAGTAGTTTAATATATGAAACAATAAATACTTGTTCTTCGTTCTTGCCGCAGGATAAACCGCGTTATGTTATGGGTATTGGCTACCCGCAGGATTTGCTTGAAGGAGTGGAGGCGGGGATGGATATGTTTGATTGTGTTATACCTACACGTTACGGGAGAAATGGCACGGTTTTTACAAGTAATGGCAAAATGGTAATCAGGAATTCTCCCTATATAGAAGATTTTAGGCCGATAGACGAGGATTGCGATTGTTATGTCTGCAAGAATTACACCCGTGCTTATATCCGCCATCTTTTTAATGCTAAGGAGATGTTGGCTTTAAGCCTTGCTTCGCTGCATAATATTTATTTTTTTCTTAATCTTATGCGTAAGGCCCGGGAAGCGATAGCTAAAGATAAATTTTTAGAGTTTAAGAAAGATTTCTTAAGGAAGTATAATAGCAGTGATGATGAGAGGAAGGAAGATGAGGATTGATATAATTACAATTTTTCCCAAGATGTTTGGCCCTATTTTAAATGAATCAATTATTAAACGGGCGCAGAACAAGGGGAAGGTTGAAATCAATATTTTAGACCTTAGGGATTACACCTCTGATAAACACAAAAAAGTTGATGACCGGCCTTTTGGCGGTGGAAGTGGCATGGTTTTGTCCCCAGAGCCGATATTTAAGGCGGTGGAGCATATAAAGGCACAAGGCCACAAGGCTACCAAGTCACATGTGGTTTTATTGTGCCCGCAAGGCAAGGTTTTGACTCAAAATGTCGCAAAAAACTGTCAAAACGCAAACATTTGGTTTTAATCTGTGGCCATTATGAAGGTATAGATGAGAGGGTAAGGGAAAAACTCGTTGATGAGGAGATTTCTATAGGCGATTATGTCTTAACTGGCGGAGAATTGCCGGCAATGGTTTTGACGGATTCTGTTGTGCGGCTTCTGCCCGGTGTGCTGGGAGACAAAAATTCCTTGAAATTTGAGTCATTTGAGGGTAATCTATTAGAATATCCGCACTACACAAGGCCCGCTGTTTTTAGGGGTTTAAGTGTGCCTCAGGTGCTTCTCTGTGGAGATCATAAGAAAATTGAATCATGGAGAAAGGAACAAGCTGTAAAAAGGACCAGGCAGAGAAGGCCGGATCTGCAAAAATAAAGTTTATTAATCATTAACAAAACTAGGGAGAAAAGAATGGAAAGAATAAAAATGATTGAAGCAGGGTTTGCCAAAAAAGATGTCCCAGCTTTTAATGTTGGAGACAATGTAAAAGTTATGGTTAAGATACCGGAAGGCCCTGATAAGGTGCGTTTGCATCCCTTTGAGGGCGTGGTTATTTCAAAACAAGGCACTGGGATCAACCAGAACTTTACCGTAAGAAAAGTTTCTTATGGAGAAGGTATTGAACGCGTATTCCCTTTGCATTCACCCAGTATTGAACGAATTGAAGTTTTACGTTCAGGAAAAGTTAAGAAAGCAAAGCTGTTTTATTTAAGAGGCAAGGTTGGAAAGCGTGCAACAAAGATTGAATCCAAGGAAGAAAAAGCGTAATTTTGCTTTACCCCCACACCTTGTTAAAAATATTAAGATGTTATTTAGGATAAATTTAAGAATTATTTCTGTATGACTGTAAATTTAAAACAAGGTGTGGGGGTTTATTACGAACGCAAACTTAAAAAGCAAGGGTACGATTTAATTATAGGTGTAGATGAAGCAGGCAGAGGCCCTCTGGCAGGCCCTGTGGTTGCTGCGGCAGTTGCATTAAAAACCTTCCATTTTAAAAATCGCATAGATGATTCAAAGAAGCTTACCTCCGATTTAAGAGAAAAGGCTTTTTTGGAGATTATCAAGAAATCTATATTTGGCATAGCAATAATCAATGAGCAGATTATCGACCGCCTTAATATCCTGGTTGCAACACGCATAGCTATGGAAGAGGCGGTTAGTTCTTTGTTAAAGAAAGCCAGCTGTTTAGGCTTAAAGAAAACCCATGTTATTGTAGATGGCAATATGAACCTTGATATAAAACTGCCAAATACTGCTATTATCAAGGGGGATGCGAAATCAAAGAGTATTGCTTCAGCATCAATTTTGGCTAAGGTAACCCGCGACCGGATAATGAATATTTATGATAAAGTGTACCCTCAGTATGGGTTTGTAAAGCATAAAGGTTATCCAACTTGCGAACACAGGGCCACCATAAAGAAAATCGGTTTATCTTTAATCCACAGAAAGACTTTTTCAAGTGTCTGATAATTTAATCTTAGGGAATAAGGGCGAAGATTTAGCCGCCGGTTTTTTAAAAGAAAACGGTTATAAGATTATCATCCGTAATTATAAATCAAAACTTGGTGAAGTTGACATTGTGGCTTTTGATAAAGATGTGCTTTGTTTCATTGAGGTTAAGACGAGGAATTCATTAGAGTTCGGCTTGCCGAAAGAAGCGGTTTCACCTTTTAAGCAAAGGCAGCTTGCCAAAGCAGCATTGCTTTTCCTGAAAGAAAAGAAGTTCTTAAATAAAAAAGCGCGTTTTGATATTGTTTCTGTTTTGTGCTCTCAAAGCTCTCCAAAGATAGATTTGATTAAAAATGCATTTGAATTGGATGAAAGTTTTTCTTTGTAATGAACGAAAAAAACGATATAATCAATTCCTATGGATTATAAATCCCAATCTCTAGAAAAGTATCTTGTTGATTTAAGCGCTAAGCTTCCTGCTCCGGGAGGCGGGTCTGCCAGCGCACTTTCTGCGGCATTAGGCGCTTCCTTAATCAGCATGGTAATTAATTTTACAATCGGTAAGCCAAAATATGCTGCATTTGAAACAGACCTCAAGAAAACTCTTAATAAATCCGAAAAACTAAGAATTGAATTCTTAAAATTAGTAGATTTAGATATCGTTGCATATAAAAGTAAGAATTTAAGGGATTCTCTTAATGTCCCTTTTATGATCTGCAGGCTTTGTTATGAAGGCCTTAAGTTATGCCCAGCCTTAATAAAGAAAGGTAATGTCAATTTAATCAGCGATGTGGCAGTTGCTGCAGTATTGTTAGAGGCTGCATTCACCAGTGCATATTTTAATGTTGAGGTAAATTTAAAAAGTTTAGGGGATGAAAAGTTAGCGCAATCAATGAGAAAAGAATTAAATTTAGCCGGCAAGAATATAAAAAAAGTTAGAAAGCTTACGGAGGAGAAAGTTGGCAAGATTATTAGAGGGTAAGCCGATTGCTGAGGCGATAAAAGAACAAATTAAGAAAGATGTCCTAGCGTTAAAAAATAGGCCTGTATTGGCGAGCGTTATGGCCGGGGATAATGCCGGGGCAGAGGCATATGTTAAATCGCAGAAAAGAGCTGCAGAAAATTTGGGGATAGATTATCAACTCCATAAACTATCAGCTGATACCACTGAAGAATCTCTAATTTCATTTATTCAGAAACTTGATTCTGATAAATCGATTAATGGTATTATTGTCCAAATGCCACTTCCAGCACAGATAGATTATAAAAAAATAAGCCAATATATTTTACCCGAAAAAGATATTGAAGGGATGAATCCAGCAAATATCGGAAAGATTTTAGTTGGGATTTTATCTGGTAAGGCTAAAATTATCCCTTGTACAGCGGCAAGTGTTATGGAGTTATTAAATAGCACAGGTGTAGATTTATATGGTAAAGAAGTTGTTATCGTAGGCCATAGCGAGATTGTAGGAAAACCTTTAGCGCTTTTACTTTTAGAAAAATTCGCTACAGTAACGGTTTGCCATATCGGGACAAGCAAGGCTGGTAAGTTAGAGGAACATGTAAAGAAAGCTGAGGTTTTAATCGTTGCAGTGGGAAGAGCTGGTTTAATCAAGGGCGATTGGGTTAAGGAGGGCGCAATTGTTGTTGATGTTGGTATAAATCGGGTTGCTGAAAAGATAGTCGGTGACGTTGAGTTTGAAGCAGCTGAGAAACGGGCTTCCTATATTACGCCTGTTCCCGGTGGAGTAGGCCCGTTAACAGTCACAATGTTAATGCGTAACCTAGTTGAGGCAGCAAAACTGCAGTAAGGAGGAAAAATGGCTTCAGAGAGTAAATTTTCCATAAGCGAAGCTTTTAGCTTTGGATGGAAGGCAATGAAGGAGAATTTTGTTTTCTTTCTCAAGGCTTTGATTACAACCGGGCTTATCCAGATTATTCTTAATGCTTGCTATGAAAAAACAATTAAAACCTTTTTCCCAGCCGGTGTAATATTTTATATTGCATCTGTGCTGGCTGGATGTATTTTCTATATGGGGTACGTTACAATTTCTTTGAAATTCTGCGATAAAGAAGAGAAAAAATTCTCTGACATTTTTTCCTCATACCCTTTATTTTTTAATTTCTTATTCGCTTCGATAGTTAATGGGATAGTAGTGTTTATTGGATTATTGTTGTTGATTGTCCCCGGGATAATCTTATTAATTAGGCTTCGTTATTTTGGTTACTTTATCGTTGATAAGTCTTGCGGGCCGATAGAGGCTTTGAAGAAAAGCTTTGAGTTGACAAAGGGCTCTACTTGGAATCTATTTGTCCTTGTCTTAGCGCAGATCGGCGTCGTAATCCTTGGTTTTATTGCATTATTTATCGGTTTATTTGCGGCTATCCCTACGACAATGGTAGCTGATGCTTTTGTCTATCGGGCATTGCTTAATAGTAAAGAGCCTTCACAGGGGGTTACTCCTTCGGTTTAATTTGGCATCAAGTTGATATATAGATGAAAACCGTAATTTTGCTGACAGTTTCTAACGTATTCATGACTTTTGCCTGGTATGGGCATTTGAAATTCAAGAATTCGCCGCTTTGGATTGTTGTTTTGGTAAGTTGGGGGATAGCTTTTGCGGAATATTGTTTTCAAGTGCCTGCCAACCGGATTGGCCATTACCGATATTCTGCGGCACAATTAAAAACAATCCAGGAAGTTATAACACTCGTTGTTTTTACGGTCTTTTCAATAATCTATTTAAAAGAAGAATTTAAATGGAACTACGCGGTAGGTTTTTTATGTATTCTGCTTGCAGTGTTCTTTATATTTAAAAAGTGGTAGCTCTTTCTTAATGAATCTGCCGTCTTTTAAGTTTGAATTTTAGTGTTTCGCTTTCGGCGCTGAAAATTTTCTAATGCGCCTCCAGCAAAACACTAAAATTCATATTCGCTCGAAAAGCCGACAGATTCATTTATAATAGTAAGCGTTTCAGCGGATGGCTTGGCTTGATTCTCGCAGCATGTAGTTTGTGCGAGCGGCCATGGTTCACCCGCTATAAACTCCAGTGAGAGCGAGCGCAAACTCCAAGCGAAGTCCCGCCACGGTGGGGCGGGACGAGCGGTGCTGCGAGAACAAGACAAGGCAGCCGCGTAAGTAAAAAAGGAAATTATAAAATGAATTTTAAAGAAAAATTGCAAGCTGGAAAGTTCTTAGTAACCTCAGAGATTGGGCCGCCAAAGGGGATTGAGACGAAGTTACTTTTAGAGGATGCTGAACTTATTCGTTCAAGAGTGGATGCTATTAACGTTACTGACTTGCAGAGTTCGGTAATGCGCCTTGGTTCTTTGGCAGTCTGTGCTATGCTTAAACAAGCAGGCTTTGATCCAATCTATCAGTTAACCTGCCGCGACAGGAATCGCTTAGCTTTGCAATCAGATATTCTTTCTGCAGCCGCATTCGGTATTAATAATTTATTGATTTTAACTGGCGATCATCCAGCGCTTGGGGACCATCCTGAAGCAAAGCCGGTGTTTGACCTTGATTCTGTGCAATTACTGGAGGTTGTAAGGAAGCTTCAGGAAGGCACAGATATGAAAGGAAATAAATTAATTGGAGCTGCTCCGGAGTTTTGCGTTGGAGCAGTGGTTAATCCAGGAGCAGATCCGCTTGAGCCGCAGATATTGAAAATGGAGAAAAAGATTGCAGCTGGCGCACAATTTTTCCAAACCCAGGCAGTTTATGACCTAAAAGTTTTTGAGAATTTCTTAAATAAGACCAAACATTTAAATACTACGATTATGGCTGGGATTGTGCTTTTAAAATCCGCAGGCATGGCGCGGTTTATGAATAATAATGTTGCCGGAGTTTTTGTTCCGGATGATTTAATCAAAGAGATGGAATCGACTAAAGACAAACAGGCAAAATCTGTTGAGATTGCGGCTCGGCTGATTAAAGAATTAAAGCCGATGTGCAATGGAATACATGTTATGCCGATAGGCTGGGATAAAGTAGTGCCAAGAGTATTAGATGCAAGTGGACTATAAGTTTTTCTTCATAGGAGGCAGGTAATGAGTGATGTTAAAACTAAATCAATAGACTTAGCAACGCAGGAAGTTTTGAAAAAAGCCCAGGAAGAAAATATCAAAACAACCTGGGATAGATTAGAGATGCAGCAGCCGCAGTGCGGTTTTGGGCAATTAGGTGTTTGCTGCACGGTTTGCAGTATGGGCCCTTGCCGCATTGACCCGTTTGGCGAGGGTGCGCAAGTTGGCGTCTGCGGAGCGGATGCCGATACAATTACTGCAAGGAATTTAGCGCGTAAAATTGCTGTAGGAGCTGCTGCGCATTCAGACCATGGGAGAGATGTTGCAGAAGCCTTATGTCTAGTTGCCGAAGGGAGCATTAAACACAATCATCATGGGCACACGCATACTTATGAAATATTAGATCCTGAAAAGCTTAAAGCCGTTGCTAAAGAATTTGAAATTGATATTAATAAGCCTCAAGAAGAAATCACAAAAGAATTAAGCAAAAAACTCCTTGAAGAATTTGGTAAGCAGCAGGGCGAATTAGTTTTTACTAAGCGGGCGCCAAATAAACGCAGAGAAATCTGGAAAAAATTAGGCATTACTCCACGCGGTATAGATAGAGAAGTAGTAGAACTGTTGCATACTACGACTATGGGCGTGGATAATGACTATAAGAATTTAATTAATACCGGTATGCGTTGTGCTTTATCCGACGGTTGGGGCGGGTCAATGGTTGCAACGGATGCGCAGGATATTATTTTAGGTAGTCCACAGCCAATAAGAGGCAAGGTTAATTTAGGTGTATTAAAAGAGAATCAGGTAAATATTGTTGTGCATGGCCATGAGCCGGTTTTATCAGATATGGCGGTTAAGGCTATAAAAGACCCTGATTTATTAAAATTAGCTAAAAGTGTTGGAGCTGAAGGGATTAATTTAGCCGGTATTTGCTGTACGGCAAATGAAGTTTTAATGCGCCATGGAATCCCGATTGCGGGAAACTTCTTACAGCAGGAGTTAGCAATTATAACGGGTGCGGTTGAAGTAATGATGGTGGATGTGCAGTGTATTATGCCTGCTCTTCAAGAAGTAGCAAGTTGTTTCCATACAAAATTAATTACCACAAACCAGAAGGCGCGTTTTCCCGGAGTAACCCATATAGAATTTAGCCACGAGAACGCCTATGAAACAACTAAACAGATTGTAAAAACTGCGATAGAAAATTTTGCCAATCGCAAAAAAGACAGAGTTAATATTCCTAAGCAGGAGATGGATCTCGTAGCAGGTTTTACTAAAGAGGGCGTCTTTCAGATGTTAGGAGGAAAGTATCGTGCAACTTACCGTCCCTTAAATGACGCGATTATCTCTGGGAAAATCCGTGGATTGGCAGGCGTTGTCGGCTGCAATAATCCTAAGCAAACACACGATTATTTTCATACGGCATTAGTAAAAGAATTAATTAAGAATGATGTTTTGGTTTTACAGACCGGTTGTTCTGCGATTGCCTGTGCAAAACAAGGGTTACTTATCCCGGAAGCGGCTAAAACTTATGCTGGAAAAGGATTGCAGGAGATTTGTGAGGCAGTAGGGATCCCTCCGGTTCTGCATTTAGGTTCTTGTGTGGATAATTCACGCATTTTAACCGCAGCTTCGCAAATAATAGCAGAAGGTGGATTAGGAGAAGATTTATCTGATATCCCGGCAGCAGGCTGTGCTCCTGAATGGATGTCGGAAAAAGCAATTACTATCGGTTTTTATTTTGTTGCATCAGGCGTTTATACTGTATTTGGCTCAACTCCTTTTGCAACTTTAGGAAGTAAGAATTTAACAGAATATCTTACTAATGGTTTAGAAAAAGTTGTGGGAGGAAGGTTTGAGTTCTGTGATGATCCGTTAAAGATGGCAAAGCTCATGATTAATCATATTGATAAAAAACGAGAAGCGTTAAAATTAAAGCCTGCCGCGCACTAATATGAAAAAACTGTATTATGAAGTAAAAAAATGTTTAGGCTGCAAGTCTTGCGAGATTAGCTGTAGTATCGCGCATTCAAAGACAAGCGACCTATTTAAAATGCTTAAAGAAGAAACAGTGCCTCTTCCTCGTAAAAAAGTTTTTTCTTCCGATAGCAAGAACTATCCGGTTTCCTGCCGTCATTGTAAGGAGGCTAAGTGTGTGGATGCTTGTATGGCAGTTGCATTAACTTATGATGCAAAAAAAGGCATTGTTAATCATGATGAATCACGCTGTGTTGGCTGCTGGATGTGCGTTATGGCTTGTCCTTATGGAGCAATCAGACCGAATATAAAAGCAAAGATTCCCGTTAGATGCGATAAATGTACACCCCCACACCAATTGCAAAATAATAAACATGAATTCCTCAATTGGTGTGGGGGTGTAGATGAGCCATCTTGCGTTAAGGCATGCCCTACACATGCAATTGTCTGGCAGGAAGAGGAGCTTACGAAAAAATGAAACAATATCTGATTATCGGAAACTCTGCAGCAGGAATTTCTGCAGTTGAAGCAATCCGTGCAAAAGATAAAACTTCCAAGATTACCATCATCTCCGATGAGGATTATCCTTCTTATTGCCGTTGCCTTATCTCTTATTATTTGGCTGGCGATATTAAGGAAGAAAAAATACTCTTGCGCCCGGATGCTTTTTATAAAGAAAATAATATTGAGCTAATTTTAAATAAAAGAGTAGACCGGGTTAACCCTAAGAAAAATCAGGTTGTTTGCGTGGATAAAACTTTAATTAATTATGACACGCTTCTTATCGCAACAGGGGCCCGTCCTAAATTCCCCGAAATTAAGGGGATAAAGAAAACAGGGGTGTTTGGTTTCAGGACAATACAAGACGCAAAGAAAATAAGCGAGCAGGTTAATTTGATAAAGAGTGCTTGTGTTTTAGGAGGGGGGCTTGTCGGACTTAAGGCAGCATATGGATTAAAGAAAAGAAAAGTTGACGTAAAAGTAATCGTTAAGTCAAAACAGATTTTATCGCAAATGCTGGATGCTCAAGCAGCTTCAATGGTGCAGAAAAGGCTAGAAGAAAATGGCATTGATGTAATCTTAGGCCGGGATATAACAGAGGTAATCGGCGAAGGGGAAATGAAGGCGGTAAAATTAGATTCTGGAAAGGCTTTGGAATGTTCTTTGTTGGTTGTAGGAAAAGGTGTCCAGCCGAATATGGAATTAGTCAAAGAAACAGAGATTAAGGTTGGTGAAGGGATTATTACCGGGAAAGATTTAAAGACAAATGTAGAGAATATTTTTTCTGCCGGGGATGTTTGTGAGAATTATGATTTAACTCTTGGAAAGCCTAGTATTAATGCTCTCTGGCCGGTGGCAGTTGAACAGGGGAAAGCAGCAGGGAGTAATATGGCAGGAGAGAATATTATTTATGACGGTTCTTTAGGGATGAATTCAATTGAGTTTTTCGGCCTTCCGGTTATTTCTTTGGGTATCTATAAAGTAGATGAAGCTAGTAAGGATTATGAGGTGATCAAAGTTATAGATGATAAAGCAAATCTTTATAAAAAGATAGTTTTGCATAATAATAATTTAGTCGGCGCAGTATTTGCCGGCGACATAAGAAATAGCGGAGTTTTCTTGAAGCTGATAAAAGAGCGCGTCGATGTAACGCCTTTTAAGGATAAATTATTAGAGGAAAATTTTGGTTTTCCCGGGATTATAGATTTCCTGAAAGATAAGGAGCGGATATATGTCTAAGATTGTGGCAACTCTTGCGATTAATGGCGCAAATCAGGTTTTTAAACAAGCATCTGATTTTCTAAATAAAGCGATAAAAGAAAAAGGCAAAGAGCAAAAGGTGGGCTTCCCGGAAACTGCATTTTATCTTCCCATGGCAAATGCTTTATTGGGGGCAAAAGTAGAAACTCTTCAGGATATGCTTCCTATATTAGAGCATGCTAAATTGCTCCTACCTAAAAGTGTGCCAACTGATAAAGTCTGGCTTCCTTATTTAGGGGATGTTTTAAATGCCGGTATGTCTACTTTATTTAGCGAAGAAATTATTATGGCGCTGCGTTATCTTTACGCCGAAGAGCCGCAGAAAGATTGCAATGGATTTTTTAGCGATACAATTTTGCGGTCATTAGGTATACAGCTTGTTGATGGTCGTATGTCGGGGTTTGCCGCAATCTTAGGAGCAGCTCCTGATAATAAAACCGCAGTTAAAATTATCCGCGATTTGCAGGAAAGAAATATTCTTATTTTCGTCGGTTCATCTGTGGGGAATCGTTCCATTATCGACCAGCTGTTAGAAGAAAATGTGCAGATGGGCTGGGACAATTATATTGTTCCTTACGGACGCGATACAATCTCTGGAATTTATGCATTGAATTGGGCAATACGTGCAGCTTTAACCTTTGGGGGGATTAAAGCAGGAGAGGCACAAAAATGCTTGCAGTATACTAAAGAGCGCGTTTTGGCATTCGGTTTGGTTTTAGGTGCATTAGATGAAATAAAAGTTGCGACAGGCGCCGGTGCGATAAATATGGGTTTCCCGATTATTGCAGATACGGATATCCCGGAGATAAAAGCCTCGGGAATAACTACCTATGAAGCATTGGTTAAGGAATTGGATTATAAAAAATTAGTTCCTCGTTGTATTGAGGTAAGAGGGATAAAGGTTGCTGTGAGTAATATCCCTGTTCCGGTTGCATATGCTGCTGCATTTGAGGGCGAGCGTGTTAGAAAAGAGCAATTGCATGTTGAATTTGGCGGGAAGGCAAGCCTTGCTTTTGAATATTTGATTACAAAGAAATCTGAAGAAGTAGAAGATGGCTTAATTGAATTGATCGGCCCTGATGTTGATAAATTGGAAGGCGATAGCAAATCTTTGCCTTTGGCAATTGTTGTTGAGGTTGCCGGGCGCAAGATGCAAAAAGATTTTGAGCCGATATTAGAACGCCAGATTCACCGCTTTACAAATTACGCGATGGGCTTAATGCACGTCGGCCAGCGCGATATGAACTGGATCAGGATTTCAAAGGATGCTTTTGCAAAAGGCTTTAGGTTAAAGCATATAGGTGTAATTTTGCATGCGATGCTGCATCAGGAATACAGCGCAATTGTTGATAAAATTCAAGTTAAGCTTTATACAAAAAAAGAAGATGTGGAGAAATTGTTAACCGCCGCAAAAAAGAGCTATGATGAACGCGATGCGCGCCTTGAGGGGATGACGGATGAAAGCGTGGATACTTTTTATTCCTGTTTATTATGCCAGTCTTTTGCGCCGAATCATGTTTGTATAGTAAGCCCCGAGCGCTTAGGCCTTTGCGGCGCTTATTCCTGGCTTGATGCAAAAGCTTCATTTGAAATTACTCCAACCGGGCCGAATCAGCCGATTGAAAAAGGCCGCTTACTTAATGAAAAAATCGGGCAATGGGATAATATAAATACTTTCATTAGAAATAAATCCAATAAAACTATTGAAACAGTGAGTATGTATTCTTTGATGGATTCTCCTCAGTCTTCATGCGGATGTTTTGAATGTATCGTCGCGATTATCCCTGAGGCAAACGGGATAATGGTTGTGCATCGTGATTACGCCGGAATGACTCCAAGCGGCATGACTTTTACAACCCTTGCAGGTTCTGTCGGAGGGGGGGTGCAGACTCCAGGGTTCTTAGGAGTAGGCAAGCTTTATATTTTAAGCAAAAAGTTTGTTTCCGCCGAAGGTGGGCTTAAGCGTGTTGTCTGGATGCCTAAAGAATTAAAAGAAATCTTAGGTGAAAAATTAACTAAGCGAGCGCAAGAATTAGGCATGCCGGATTTGATTGATAGGATTGCCGATGAAACTAAGGCTGTTACTTCCGAAGAGTTGCTGGGATTTTTAGAAAAGGCCAAGCACCCTGTTTTGGAAATGGAACCGTTAATTTAGAGAAATATTTCTTGACGTATACTGTTGGGTATGTATAATATTAGTATACAACAATTTAAAAATGCAAAAACCCCACCAAAGTTACCCCAAAGAAATTAAAATAACATCTAAATTAATATTAGTTTGTTTTGTTTCTTTGTTTTTTGTGCAGTATGCCTATGGCGATAATTTGCTTGCTGAATTGAAAGAGGGCTTTGGCAATAAAACGCAAACCTCTTCAAATAAGAACAAGAAAAATAAGAAGGCAAAAAAAGAAGACGAACCTACTGCTATTGAAGAGCAGGCTATGATGTATAGGCAGCAGGGTATAGAATTGCAAAGGATTGGAAATATTGATGGGGCGATGAGCTTGTATCAAAAAGCGATAGAATTAGACCCTACTTATGCTGTTGCATACAATGATTTAGGCGTTCTTTATGAAGCAAAGGGTTTTACCGACAGGGCAGAAGAGAGTTATTTAAGGGCGAATAAGATTGACCCAAACCTTTTAAGTGCTTATTCTAATCTGGCTTTAGTTTATGAATCAAAACGCGATTTGAAGAAAGCGGCTTTCTATTGGAAAGAAAGAGCAGCGTTAGGTTCTCCGGATGATCCTTGGACGGAAAAAGCAAGAAAACGCTATGAGGATATAAAATCTGTTTCTTCTGACACTCCCTATAAAGATGCAATAGAGCAGGAAGCAATTGGGATGGTTAAGGATATAGAGAATCAAAAAGCTTACCTTAGTAAAGACGATAAAGCTCAGGCAAGGGTTACTTTTGCCAAGGCTAAGAAGATTTATAAGAAAGGCGATGAAGCAACTGCTATTAAGTTTGCAATTGATGCAAACCAGCTCGATCCTTCTAATACTGAAATAGAGGAATTCATTGATAAAGCCACAAACAGGCGATTATCAAGATAGAATTTACATTTTATGTTTGTGTTCGGCTTAAAAGCTAACCCAGAATCCTTAAGCTGGAAGCCGAAGGGATAAAATCTCCTACCGTAAATTGATTTCCATGAATAAGTTTTAGTTAATGAGTGATAAACGACTGTATTTAATTGATGCTACGGCTTTTTGTTATCGTGCATTTTACGCACTTTCTGGCCTTGCAACGTCTTTGGGCCAGCCAACAAACGCGATATATGGTTTTGTCGGTATTTTAAACAAGATACTAAAAGATAATAAACCGGATTATATTGCTGTTTGTTTTGATGTTTCCCGGGATACTTTTAGGCAGAAGAAGTTCGCCGACTATAAACTTAACCGTCCTCCTATGCCGGATGGATTAAAAAGCCAGTTGTCTTTTATTAAAGATATAGTCCGGGCATGGGGATTAACAATCTTTGAAAAAGAAGGCTTTGAGGCTGATGATATTATCGCAACTTTAGCGAAAAAAGCCAAAGAGCATCATCTCCCTGTTACTATTGTAAGTTCCGATAAGGATATATTGCAATTAGTTGATGAAAACGTTCTCGTGTATAGCCCCTATAAAGACACCGGTACGCTTTATGATAATAAAAAGGTTTTAGAGCGGTTTGAGATAGAGCCTAAACAGATTGCAGACGTAATAACCCTTATGGGGGATAGTGTTGATAACATCCCCGGAGTTCCCGGTATAGGAGAAAAAACTGCAGTCAGCCTTGTTAAGGAATTTGGAAGCAGCGAAGAATTGCTGAAGAATATTGATAAGGTTAAAAAAGAGAAAATCCGTGAAGCTTTAAAAGAAAATATTGAGAGGGTTAAAATAAATAAAGAATTGGTTCTTTTGGATAAAAATGTAGATTTGAAATTTGATTTAAACCTTCTTAAAGTAAGCCAGCCAGATTCCAAAGAACTTGTTAAATTATTTAAAGCTTTAGAGTTCAGGAAATTTATTAAAGATTTGTCCCTTGAAAATGATTTACCCGAGGATGTGTTGGTAAATCTGTTAAAAGATAAAGAACTAAGAGAGTATGTTTCTTGTGTTGATGAATTAGTCCTGTTCGGGAATAGCATTGATGACCTTGTATTTTTTGCGCGCGAGGAATTCTTCCGGGTTGAAGCCTTTGGGGAAAATATCAAACAGCTGTTGTCTGACCCCCGTGTAAAAAAGATTGGGCATGATCTTAAGAAGTTAAAGATCCTGTTTGCAAATAACGGGATTATTCTAGAGGGGATTAATTTTGATACAATGATTGCAGGTTACTTGCTTAATCCTGCTAAAACAGAGTATGGGCTCTCCAGCCTTGCCTGGGATTATTTAGATAGGACTGCACTGGATGATTTGACGGATAGCGCTCAGGCTGTAAAATTGATAGTTAATTTAAGGCCTAGGCTGCAAGAGCAACTTAAAGACAAGGGCTTAATTGATCTTTTTAATAATATTGAAATGCCTTTAGTTTCGGTTCTAGCGGAAATGGAATTATCCGGCATTAAAATTGATGAAGATATTCTTAAAAAACTTTCTTTAAGTTTAGAAAAGAGGTTAAACGAGCTTATTAAACATATTTATTCTTTAAGCGGGGTAGAATTTAATATAAATTCCCCTAAGCAGCTAAGAGAAGTGCTCTTTGAAAGATTAAAATTACCCGTAGGAAAGAGGACTAAAACAGGCCCTTCTACCGACGAAGAGGTTTTAAAGAATCTGGCAGTTAAGCATGAGTTGCCGGCTCATTTGTTGGAATATCGCCAGTTAACCAAGCTTAAAAATACATATATTGATGCTTTGCCTTTGTTGGTTGACAAGAAAACCGGTAAGATCCACGCCTCTTTTAATCAGACAGGAACTGAAACAGGCAGGTTAAGCTCAAGTAATCCTAACCTACAGAATATTCCCGTGAAGATGGAAATCGGGAGAAACATTAGGCGTGCGATTATTTCTTCTGGAAAAGATTATAGGCTTCTTTCTTGCGATTACTCACAGATAGAATTAAGAGTTTTAGCGCATTTGTCAAAAGACGAAGTGCTAATTGATGCTTTTAAGAGCAATAAGGATATCCACAAAGCTACTGCAGCGTTAATTTATAACGTTGAAGAAAAAGAAGTTTCAAATGAGATGCGTGAGGTTGCCAAGCGAATTAATTTCGGGATTGTTTATGGGTTAAGTTCATGGGGACTTTCCCGTGATTTGGGGCTTGCGGTTAACGAAGCGCAAAATTTTATTGACGCGTATTTCTTAAGATATCCAAAGGTGCGAACTTTTATTGATGAAGAGATTAGGCAAGCTTCTGAAAGAGGGTTTGTGACTACTATTTCAGGCCGGAGACGGTATCTTCCGGAAATTAACAGTAAGAATATTGCGCTTAAGCAGCTTGCTCAGCGTCAGGCAGTCAATACTCCGATACAGGGTTCAGCAAGTGATTTGATAAAAATGGCAATGGTTAGCATTAATAAGGAAATTAAAGAAAATAAGCTACAAGCCAAAATGATTATGCAGATACACGATGAGTTAGTTTTTGATTTACCGGTTAAAGAATCATCAAGAGTTGAAAAACTGGTAGGAAGTATTATGGAAAATGTATTAAAATTGGATGTTCCGATAAAGGTGGATGTTAAGAGTGGCCTTAACTGGCAGGAAATGGAGGAGGTCTTATGAAGATTGCGATGTGTGCTTCTGAGGTTGTACCTTTTGCAAAGACTGGTGGCCTTGCGGATGTTGCCGGAGCTTTACCTTTAGCTTTGGAAGATTATAATCAGGAAGTAATCATCATTATGCCGCGGTATAAGGCAATAAGCGAGCAGAAGTATAAGACCATAAAAGTAAAAGAAGATGTTTCTTATTCAATTATCGGGAATAATATTAAAGTTTATTTTATTGAAAACGAAGCTTATTTTAACCGCGATAGCCTCTATGGAGATAAAACCGGGGATTATAAAGATAATTTAGATAGGTTTTCTTTTTATTGCAAAAGAGCTTTAAAGTTGCTCAAAGAAATAAATTTCAAGGCCGATTGTATTCATGTGCATGATTGGCAGGCAAGCCTTATTCCGGTTTACTTAAAAACGTTATTCTCCAATGATGATTTCTATAAAAATATTAAAACAGTGTTAACGATACATAATATTGGATATCAGGGGCTTTTTCCAAAAGAAGAATTTCCTAAGCTTGGCCTTGATTGGAGCCTTTTTGATATGGAAGGCCTTGAGTTTTTCGGCAGGATCAATATTTTAAAAGGCGGGATGATTTTCTCGGATATCATTAATACTGTCAGCCCTACATATGCTAAAGAAATCCAGACTGAAGAATTTGGTTTCGGGCTTGAAGGCGTCTTATTGAAAAAAAAGGACAGCCTTTTCGGGATATTAAATGGGATTGATTATTCTATTTGGAATCCTCAGACCGATACTTTTATTGCTCAAGATTTTTCAGTGGATGACATAAAGGCTAAATATAAGAATAAAGAGAAGCTTCAAAAATCTTGTAAGCTTCCGGTAAAAAATGACGTGCCTCTTATTGGCATAGTCTCAAGGCTTGCTGAGCAAAAAGGATTTGATATTTTAGCAGAAGCCATTGATGATATCTGTAAAATGAAATTACAGCTGGTAATTTTAGGGACAGGTAACCTGAAATATCACCTTATTTTGGAAGAAATGGTGAAGAAATACCCGAAGGTCATATCGCTTAACTTAAAATTTGATGATCCGTTAGCTCACAATATTTATGCGGGAAGCGATATTTTTCTAATGCCTTCAAGGTATGAGCCTTGCGGTTTGGGCCAGTTGATAAGTTTGCGTTACGGCTCAATCCCCTTGGTTTTTAAAACCGGAGGGCTTGCTGATACGGTTAATAAAGATAACGGGTTTGTGTTTGATGAATATAGCAAAGATGATTTAATAGAAACGATCAAAGTTGCGTTAAAAACATATAAAACAAAGTCTAAGTGGCTTGCTTTAATTAAGAAAGCAATGAATTGCAACTTTTCGTGGGAGAACCAAGCTAAGAAATATATCCGTCTGTATGAAAAAGCCAAGACAAAATAAGAATAGGATTATTTTAGGCATAACGGGAAGCTTTGGCACTGGAAAAAGTACTGTAGCTTCAATAATTAAGAAATTGGCAAAAGCTAAAGTTATTGATGCTGATAAATTAGCGCGCAGGAATATTCAAAAAGGCACAAAGATTCAAGATAAAATAATTAAAGCCTTCGGCAGGGGGATATTAGATGGCAATGGTTGTATTATAAGAGCTAAGTTGGCAGGTATTGTTTTTAATGATAACTCTGCTTTAAGAAAACTAAACCGCATTATCCATCCCGAAGTTATTAAAGAGATAAAATCTTTAATAGGTAAATCAAGTGCGAGGATTATTGTTTTGGACGCGCCTTTGTTAATTGAAGCAGGACTTGATAACATGGTTGATGAGGTAATTGTAGTAGCCTCTTCTCTTACTAAGCAGCTTCAGAGGCTAAAGAAAAAAACGTCTTTAAGTAAGGAGGAAATCTTATTGAGAATAAAATCTCAGGTTCCCTTACGGGTAAAAACCCGTTTGGCGGATTTTGTAATAGATAATAATGGAAGTTTAAATGAAACAAGAAAACAGGTGAAGAAAGTATTACGAAAAATGAATTATCCTGCATGAAAGAGCAGGACATGAGGAGGAAGTAGTGGAAAAGTTAGACATTAAGAATTTAAAAGAAATGAAAATAACGGAATTAAACAAGCTGGCCAAAGATTTCAACGTCAATGGCATAAGCGGTGTAAGAAAACAAGACCTGATTTTTAAAATACTGCAGGCACAGGCAGAAAAAGAAGGTTTAATGTTCGGCGAGGGAGTTTTGGAAATACTTCCCGAAGGATTCGGTTTTTTAAGAAGCCCGAATTATAATTATCTGCCTTGTCCGGATGATATTTATATATCGCCTTCACAGATAAGAAAGTTCGATTTAAGGACTGGGGATACCGTCAGTGGGCAGATCAGGCCTCCAAAAGAAGGGGAGAAATATTTTGCCCTTCTTAAGGTAGAAGCTGTAAATTTTGAGAATCCTGAGGATGTTAAGGAAAAAATTCTTTTTGATAACTTGACACCGGTTTATCCTCGTTCGCCGTTTGACTTGGAAACCAAGCCGGATGAAATATCGATGCGGGTTATGAGTTTGCTTACTCCGATAGGAAAGGGACAGCGTGGTTTAATCGTTGCTCAGCCTTATAGCGGGAAGACTGTCTTGCTGCAGAAGATTGCAAATGCAATAACGAGCAACAATCCGGACGTGGTCTTGATAGTTCTTCTTATTGATGAGCGCCCTGAAGAAGTAACCGATATGCAAAGAAATGTTAAAGGCGAGGTAATCTCTTCAACCTTTGATGAGCCGCCGGAAAGGCACGTTCAGGTCGCAGAAATCGTTTTGGAAAAAGCAAAACGCCTGGTTGAACACAAAAGAGACGTAGTTGTCCTTTTGGATAGTATTACCCGTTTGGCAAGAGCATACAATTCCGTCGTTCCCCACAGTGGTAAGGTTCTTTCAGGCGGTATTGATTCCAATGCTCTGCAAAAGCCAAAGAGATTCTTTGGCGCAGCACGCGCAATTGAAGAAGGTGGGAGTTTAACTATTATTGCAACTGCTCTTGTTGATACCGGAAGCCGTATGGATGAAGTAATCTTTGAAGAGTTCAAGGG
>JAQURX010000017.1 GCA_028715415.1 Candidatus Omnitrophota bacterium
TCCGATGAAAGAAGAAGTTGGGCCTGAAGCTGTTGAAGGTGAAGCTAAGCAGGAACCGGAAGTTATTAAAGAGAAGAAAGAAGACCCTGCTGAAGGCGGCGAAGAGAAGAAATCTGAAGAAAAGAAGGAAGAAAAGAAATAAGGAATGAAATTAATTGTAGGCTTAGGCAACCCTGGAGATAAATACGCCGATTCAAGGCACAATATCGGGTTTTCCGCAATCAAGTCTTTGGCAAAAGCTTATAAAATATCCTTAAAAAAAGATTTTTTCATTTCTTCAATAAGCGGAAAAGGTAGGATACATGGAGAGTTTGTAGCGTTAGCAATGCCGTTAACATTCATGAATTTATCCGGCAATGCTGTTAAACCTCTTCTTAAGAAATACAAAGCTGATATAAGCGATCTTTTGATAATTTGTGATGATATGGATTTGGATATTGGCAGGATTAAGGCCAGGCCAAGCGGCACATCAGGAGGCCAGAGAGGGATGGAATCAATTATCAAATCTCTTTCTACCGATGAATTTGCGCGTTTACGTATCGGCATCGGCAGGCCGCCAAGACAAATTGATCCAAGCGATTATGTATTGTCTAGATTTCAGGCAAAAGAAAAAGAGTTAATAAGTGAGGCGCTTGAGCAAGCCTCTCAATGCTGCCTTGTTTGGGTTACTAAGGGCATAACAGAAGCAATGAATAATTTTAACAAGAGGAGTAAACAGAATGAATAAGTACGAAGCGATGTTTATTATTAAGCCGGATTTATCGGAAGAAGAAAGAAAAACTTTATTTAATCAGATCGGAGAATCCATAACTAAAAATAGCGGCGTTGTTACTCAGGCTGCCGTTTGGGCGGAGAGGAAAAAACTTTACTTTCCGATCAAGAAATTCCAGGAAGGATTGTATTATCTGGTTAATTTTGATCTTCCTGCTCCGGGCGTCAAAGAAATAAGGCAGGCCTATAGGATTAATGAGAGTATTTTGCGTGTTCTCGTATCCAGGCTTTAGTTAGTTTTAAGTAAATAGGAGGTTTGTGGCAATGGCTAGTTACAATAAAGTTTTATTGATGGGTAACCTTACAAAAGATCCCGAGCTGCGTTATACTCCTCAGGGAGTTGCTGTTGCAAACTTGCGGCTTGCGGTGAATCGTAAATACAAGAATAAGAACCAAGAGATGAAGGAAGAGGTATGTTTTATCACGGCTGTAGTTTGGAGTAAGCAAGCAGAGACTTGCAATCAATATTTACATAAAGGAAGCGCTGTTTTTGTTGAGGGCATACTTCAATCGCGCTCTTGGGAAGATAACGCCGGCCAAAAACGCAGTGTTATTGAGGTCAGGGCAGAACGAGTGCAGTTTTTAGGCTCGCCAAGCTCGTCAAGGGGCTCGGCAAGTGTCCCTTCCGGAGAGGTTGGACAGGGCGAATCAACTGAATCAGCATGGTTAGAAGAAAGCGAGGATATATCTAATGAGAGTTAAAACATTTGGTAAGGGTAAAACAAAGTTAGCAGGTAAGAAAAAATTTGATACTCATGTAATGAGAAAGAAATTTTGCCGTTTCTGCGCGGATAAAGTAAAAGTAATTGATTATAAAGATGCCAAGAGATTGGAATCTTTTATTACCGAAAGAGGCAAGATTGTTTCAACGCGTGTTTCGGGAAACTGCGCTAAGCATCAAAGGGTTCTTGCGGACGCGATGAGAAAAGCACGTTTTGTTTCAATTGTTCCTTACGTTCGTTAATTTAGTTTCAAAGAGGGAGGACCCATGGAAGTAATATTAAAACAAGATGTTGATAAAATCGGTAAAATTGGCGCTGTTGTTAAAGTAAAAGACGGGTTTGCGCGTAATTTTCTTTTTCCAAATAAATTAGCTATCCCTTTAAATTCGGCTAACCTTAAAGTTCTGGAACAGGAAAAAGAAAAGAAATCGGTAGCATTAGAAAAAGCCCTTAAGGAATCAGAGATAATCAAAGAAAAGCTTTCCGGAATTTCGTTGACAATTCAATCTTTGGTTAAAGAGGAAGATAAATTGTACGGTAGTATTACTTCGCACGATATTTCATTGGCTCTTAAAGAAGAAGGCTTGGATATAGACAAGAATATTATTTTGTTAGATGAGCCTATTAAGGCGCTTGGAATTTATGAAGTGCCTGTTAAGCTGCATCCGGAAGTAAGTGCAAAAGTCAAAGTCTGGATTGTAAAGAAGTAGAATTTGTGTTTTCAAACATGCCAAACGAAGCAACTTTAGAAAAAGTCCCTCCGCAAAATTTAGACGCCGAGATGGCAGTTTTAGGTTCAATGCTGCTAGCTGAGGAAGCGATAGCTGTTTCTATTGAATTCTTAAATAGTAACTATTTTTATAAGGATGCCCATAGAAAAATCTTTGACGCGATTCTTAATCTCTACAATGTTAACAAGGCAATTGATTTAATTACCCTGACTGATGAATTAAAAAGAAGCAATCAGCTTGAAGATGTCGGAGGGGTGAGTTTCTTAACAGGGCTTGTTAATTCAGTTCCTACTGCAGCTAATATCAATCATTACGTAAGAATAGTAAAAGAAAAGAATATTTTACGTACTTTGATAAATAACGCCACAAAAATAGTTTCTTTATGCTATGAAAGCGATGGCAATGTTGATGAGGTTGTTGATAATGCGGAAAGGTTTATTTTTGAAGTTACAGATAAAAAAGTCCAGGGGTCATACCTGCATTTAAAAGAAATTGTCAAAGATAGCATAGAGACTATTGACCAGCTTTACCAGAATAAAGCCCATGTTACCGGAGTTCCTACCGGTTATATTGATTTTGATTTAAAAACAGCCGGGCTTCAGCCTTCGGATTTAATTATTATTGCGGGCCGGCCTTCTATGGGTAAGAGTGCTTTTGCGTTAGGGATTGCAGAATACGCAGGGGTAATAGAAAAAGTCCCAACTGCAATATTTAGCCTTGAAATGTCCAAGGAACAGCTTGCCCAAAGAATGCTTTGTTCACATGCAAAAGTAGATGCACATAAAGTAAGGACTGGTTATCTTGCAACTTCTGACTGGCCGCGCTTAACAGCTGCTGCGGGGAAATTATCAGAAGCGCCAATTTTTATTGATGATACTCCGGCAATTTCCGTAATGGAATTGCGTGCCAAAGCACGCCGCCTTAAATCGCAGCATGATATTAAATTAATTATTTTAGACTATATGCAGCTTATGCGTGGCTCAAGCGGAATAGAGAGCAGGCAGCAGGAGATTTCAGAAATTTCCCGTTCTCTAAAAGCCTTAGCTCGTGAATTGCGTGTGCCGTTAATAGCAATCAGCCAGCTTTCCCGTGCGGTTGAATCGCGAACTGACCATAGGCCTCAACTTTCTGATTTAAGAGAGTCGGGTGCTATAGAGCAGGATGCGGATGTGGTTGTTCTTATTTTAAGGGAAGAGTATTATAACCCTACGTCCGAGAACCAGGGTATTGCCGATGCGATTATCGCAAAGCAGCGTAATGGCCCGGTTGGTTCCGTAAAATTAGCATTTATCAAAGAGTACACCAGATTTGATAATCTTGCTAGGACTGAATAATTTTATTGATTTAAACCATTAATTTATATATAATATTTCAATAATGCGACGAACATTCCTTGTTTTTTCCTTCATTTTTTCTTTTTCACTGCTAAGCAACTCTTGTTCTCTTTTTGCTCAAGAAGAAAACAAAGCGCAGAAAGTTTCCTCTATTGAGCAATCCCAGGAAAAGGCAGTTAATCCAACTTCCCCTGTCCAAGAAAGCGCAAAAATTGTTAATTTAATTGAAGTAAGAGGCAACAAAGCGATAAGCACTAATACTATAATCTCAAAAATGAAAACAAGGGTGGGAAGCCCTTACCTTGATACAGCTATAAGCGATGATTTAAAACGGCTTTATCTTTTAGGTTTCTTTGACGAAGGCACAAAGATTGATTCAGAGCCTTATAAAGACGGAGTTAAGGTTATTGTAACGGTTGTTGAAAGGCCTTTAATTGAAAAAATTAATTTTGCGGGGATTACGCACGCTTCGCTTAAGGACGAGAAACTTAAGCCGCAACTAAAATCTAAAGAAGGCCAGTATTTGGACTATGCTAATCTGACCGAAGATATCCGCATCCTTAAAAAGCTGTATGAAAAGATTGGTTTTAGCCAGGTGCAGATTGATTATAATGTCTCTCTTGACAAGGAAACAAATAAAGCTAAAGTCCTGTTTAATGTTGTGGAAGGCAAGAAAGTAAGGATCCAGGAGATTATTATTTCAGGAAACAAATCTTTTAAATCCGCGCGTATTCTAAGGCTCTTAAAAACCAAGAGAGCGTGGTTTTTTAATGCCGGTGTTTTAAAAGACGATGTAATCAAAGAAGACATGGAGCGTTTGAAAACCTTTTACCGCGATAATGGATTTTCGGACGTAACTTTGAGCTATGAAGTAAAACCTGATCTTAAGAAATCTTATCTTTTGAATGTTTATATTAATATAGTTGAAGGAAAAAAGTATTCAATCGGAAATGTTGTTATCTCTGGCAATAAATATATTAAAGAGAAAGAGATAATCGGAGCTTTGAAAGATTGCCTCCCCGGTAAAGTATTCAGCCAGGACCGGATGAGAAATGACGCTAGCAATATTCAAAGTTTATATTTTGACCGCGGTTATATTAGTTGCCGGGTTATGGAAGGCTCTGCCGTAAATGCGCAGACAGGAAGAGTTGATATCACCTACAATATAGATGAAAATGATGTTGCTTATGTCAGCAAGATTAAAGTAAGGGGCAATGTTAAAACAAAAGATGCTGTAATTCGAAGAGAATTAAGGATTTATCCCGGAGATAAATTTGATGGAGCGAAGTTAAATCGCAGCAAAGAGAGGCTAAAGAATTTAGGATACTTTGAAGAGGTTAGTTATGATACTGAGGATACCCAGGTTCCAGATAAAAAAGATTTGATTGTTGATGTTAAAGAGACAAAAACCGGTTCGTTTAGTTTCGGCGGAGGTTACAGCACGGTTGATGATTTTGTGGGGTTTGCGGAGATTGAGCAGAAGAATTTTGATTGGTTAAACTGGCCGTACTTTACTGGAGGAGGACAAGATTTAAAATTCAGAGGTTCCTTTGGTACGGTAAGCAATAGTTTTGAATTAAGTTTTACTAATCCTTGGGTTTTTGATTATCCGTTTTCTTTCGGATTTGATCTTTACAAGCGCGACCATAAAAGGGATGAAGATGTCGGTTATGGTTACGATCAGAAAGTCATGGGTGGTGATTTACGTTTAGGTAAGGAGCTTACTGAATATATTAATGGTAATTTAACATTTAGGCACGATAAAATTCAAATTAAAAATATTTCTGGAGACGCCACTGTTGACTTAAAGAAAGAAGATGGTTCAAATATAATTAACAGTTTAACTCCCAGTTTAAGCTTTGATACACGCGATAATGTTTTTGAAACAAGAAAAGGCGAGCTTGTGACTGGTATGATGCAGTATGCTGGAGGGTTCCTGGGAGGAGATAAATATTTCTGGAAATTTTATGGCCGTGCTTCCCATTATGTCCCTTTACCTTTTAAATCCGTGTTGGAGCTAAAAGGAAGAGTGGGTGTTGGGGATTCTTTCGGCAATACGGACGATATCCCAATATATGAAAGATTTTTTGCCGGTGGCGCTGACACGATAAGAGGTTATGAAGAAAGAAAAGTCGGGCCAACGGATCCTGTTTCAAAAGACCCCTTGGGTGGGCAGTCGATGCTTGTAGGAAATATTGAATACACCTATCCTTTATTAAATTTTCTAAAGGTGGCAGGTTTTTATGATGTAGGTAATGTTTGGTCAAGGTTGGGAGATATTGGTACAAAGAGGGATACTTCTACTAATACGGGTGGTTTTAAATCAGGCATAGGATTAGGTATCAGAGTAAAGACTCCGCTTGGCCCCATGAGGCTTGATTACGGTATTCCTATGGCAAAAGCTCCAGGTGAAGATAAGAAGAGTAACGGAAGGTTCCATTTTAGCGCAAGCCACGATTTTTAAAAAAAGCAACTAACAAACAGGAGGGATGGTCAAGATGGGAAGGAAAGCAGTTGTATTATTTGGAGCAATTTTGGGTTTAGGCCTTTTGGTTGGAACAGCACAAGCAGCGGATAAATTTGCTTATGTTGATTTAAGCAGGCTCTTTAGCGAATACAATAAAACTAAAGATTTTGATAAAGTTTTAAGCGAAAAAGAAAATGTTTATACTGCTGAAAGAGAAAAGAAAGTCAATGAAATTAAGTCGGTTCAGGATAAGCTAAGCCTTTTAAGCGACAAAGAAAAAGAAAACAAAAAAGGTGATTTGGAAAGCAAGGTTAAAGTTTTAAAAGAATATGACAGGCAGAAGCAAACTGATTTACGTAAAGATCAGGATGAGAAAATGAAAGAGATCCTGAAGAATATACAAGACACGGTAAAGAATTATGCTGAAAAGGAAGGCTATACGATGGTATTTAATGACCGTGTCCTGGTTTATCAGGTAAAGAGTATGGACATTACTGATAAAATATTAGAGTTATTGAATAAGGGCTATTCGAAGAAATAAGTGAATTTGTTTTAAAGTTTAATTACGCTTGATAAACCCCCACACCAAATTTTATATAGCAGCTGATATAGCTAATTTGGTGTGGGGGTAAATTTAAAATGCAGAAGACTCTTAAAGATATTGCAAAGATTGTTGGCGGGAAGATAATTGGGGACGGTAATGTTGTAATTACCGGAGTTTCCGGGATCAAAGAAGCTAATAAAGGGGATATTACTTTCTTAGCGAATCCTAAATATTTTCCGCTTGCTGATAAAACAAATGCTTCGGCAATTGTAGTGCCAGAGGATTTTAAAGGCGCAAGTAAGCCTTTAATATTAACAGAAAATCCTTCTTTGGCTTTTACAAAGATTATTTCTTCCTTTGCGCCTGTTGAGGCAAGTAAGCCTAAAGGAATACATCCGACTGCATTGTTAGGTAAGGATGTAAAAATAGGCAAGGATGTTGCAATAGGGCCTTATGTGGTTATCGAAGACGCAGTAGTGGTCGGGGATAATACGCTTATTTATTCCGGCTGTTTTATCGGGCATGGTACAAAGATAGGTAAAGACACCCTTATTTATTCAAATGTTTCTATTCGTGAGCGGATATCCATTGGAGACAGGGTAATTATTCATAGCGGAGCTGTAATTGGCGCTGACGGATTTGGTTTTATAACAATAAAAGGGCTTCATCATAAAATTCCTCAAATTGGTACGGTTGAAATTGAGGATGATGTTGAAATTGGCGCAAATACTGCAATTGACCGGGCGCGTTTTGATAAAACTATTATTCATCGCGGCACAAAAATAGATAACCTTGTGCATATAGCACACAATGTCGTAGTAGGCGATGATTCTTTAATTGTTGCACAAGCAGGTATTTCAGGAAGCACTGTAATCGGCAAGGGTGTTACTATCGCAGGCCAAGCAGGGCTCGTAGGGCATATTACTATCGGAGACGGAGCTATATTAGCGGCTCAAGCAGGGATAACCAAATCTGTTCCAGCAAACACTATGGTTTCCGGTTATCCGGCAAGAGCGCATGATAAAGCCATAAAAGTAAATGCCTGCGTGCAGAATTTGCCTAAATTATACGAAACTATCAACGAACTTAAAAAGAAGGTTGAGGAATTAGAAAAAAGAATAAAATGATTAATCAAAAGACAATTATTAAAGAAGTGTCCATTAGTGGAGCAGGCTTACATACTGCAAATAAGGTTAATCTTAAGTTTAAACCGGCAGATATTGATTCTGGGATAAATTTTATCCGCGTTGACATGCCGGAAAAGACAGTGATAAAAGCAAATACGGATTCATTGATTGTTTCTTCACGTGCGCATCGTAGGACTTCTATAGGAAATAGCACTGTTGAGGTGCATACCATAGAGCATCTTATGGCTTCATTATTTGCTCTTGGGATTGATAATATTAACATTGAAATAGACAGCAACGAAGTCCCGGGATTAGATGGAAGCAGCCAGGTTTTTGTTGAAACATTAAAGGGCGCCGGGATTAAAGAGCAGGATAAAGAGAAACACGGCTTTAGTTTAAGAGAGCCGATTTTTATTGAAGAAGGCGGTTCGTCAATTATAGCGCTCCCGAGTGAAGATTTCCGGATTTCTTATACTTTGAATTATGATCATCCTATGTTAAAGTCCGGATTCCTGGAATTAATTGTAACCCCGGAGAGTTTTTCAAGTGAAATTGCTCCTGCAAGGACGTTTTGCCTTGAAGAAGAGGCAAAGGAACTGCAGCGTAATAATGTTGGACTTGGTGCAAATTATGAGAACACCCTTGTTGTCGGAGCGACAGGAGTAATTGGCAACAAGCTGCGTTTTGATAATGAATTTGTGCGCCATAAGATTTTGGATTTGATTGGAGATTTAAGTATTCTTGCCCAGCCCATAAAGGCGCATATTATTGCAATAAAAAGCGGGCATTCTTTAAACCTAAAATTAGCAAAAAGTATTGACCAGCAGAGAAAGAAATATTCAACTGGCACAGGGAAAAAGGCCTTAGATATTCAGGACGGAGAAGTTTTGGATTGTGAAACAATAATGAAGATACTCCCTCATCGCGATCCGTTTCTTTTTGTGGATAGGGTTACCAAATTGGAAAAAGGCAAGCACGCAGTAGGAATCAAGAATGTAACTATTAATGATTATTTTTTTAGAGGGCATTTCCCGGGCAGGCCTGTTATGCCGGGAGTCCTTATTGTTGAAGCAATGGCTCAGGTGGGTGGTGTTATGATGCTTGCTTTGGAAGAAAATAGGGGGAAGTTAGCTTTTTTTATGATGATTGATAATGTTAAATTTAGAAAGACCGTTGTTCCGGGAGACCAGCTTGTGTTTGATGTAGTTGCTGGGAAAATGAAATCTAAGACAGGGCAGGTCCATGGAAAAGCATATGTAGACGGTAAGGTTGTTGCGGAAGCAGACCTTATGTTTTCAATTGTTGATTCTCCGGAGAGCTAAAACTATGGAAATTCATCCAACAGCGATTGTATCAAAAAAAGCAAAATTATCGGATAACGTTATAGTAGGGCCTTATTCTATTATTTCAGATAATGCAGTGATAGGGGAGGGGACAAAGATTGGCGCGCACTGCGTTATTGAAGGCAATACTACTATCGGAAAGAATTGTGAGATATTTACCGGAGCCGTCATTGGTTCAAAGCCTCAGGATTTAAAGTTTAAAGGTGAAAAGGTTTTTCTTGAGATTGGCGATGGAAATATGATTCGTGAATATTGCACTTTCAATCCGGGTACAGGAGAAGGCGGGAAAACAACAGTAGGCAATGGCAATCTTTTTATGGCTTATTCCCATGTTGCCCATGATTGTATAGTTGGAAATAATTGTGTTATTGCAAATGTCGGGACGCTTGCCGGGCACGTAACTATTGAAGATATGGCTGTAATAGGAGGTTTAGTTGCCATACATCAATTTGTAAAAATCGGTAAACTTTCAATTATAGGTGGCTGTTCCAAGGTTGTGCAGGACATTCCTCCGTTTTCAACCTGCGACGGGCATCCTGCCCGCGTATTTGGATTAAATCTTATCGGTTTAAGGCGGCATAACATTTCAAAAGATTCAATGCATGCTTTAAGCAGATGTTACAAGATACTTTTCTCCGAAGGACTCTCTCCGAAACATGCTCTGGAAAAGATTGAGAAAGAAGTTAAACTAACAACCGAGGCATCTTATTTGGTTAACTTCGTAAAAACTTCTGAAAGAGGCATTGTTCGTTCCTGCCGCAAAGAATAATATGGAAAAAATTGGCTTAATAGCCGGTAACAGAAAATTTCCTTTTGTTTTTGCCCAAGCTGCGAAGAAAAGAAATTTTAGTATTGTGGCCGTGGCAATCAAGGGTGATACATCCTCAAGGCTTAAAAAATATGTTGATAAGATTTATTGGCTTGGGCTCGGGGAATTTAGCTCAATGTTTAAGATTTTTAAAGCCGAAGGGATTAATAAAATTATTATGGCAGGACAAATTTCCCCGCGCAGGCTTTTTAGTAAAGAAATAAATAAAGACCCTGTTTTAAAAAGTTTATTATCCGGCATTGTTGATAAAAGGGCAGATACAATATTCGGGGCTATCGCTGATAAGTTAAAAGAAGAAGGTTTTGAGCTAATTGATTCAACAACATTTATAGAAGAGCTCCTTCCTAAGAAAGGCACCCTTACAAAACACGAGCCGGACTTTTCAACCTGGGAAGATGTGTATTTTGGTTTAGAATTAGCCAAAGCAGTAGCCTTTCTTGACATAGGCCAGACGGTTGCGGTTAAACACAAGGCGATTGTCGCGGTGGAAGCGCTTGAAGGAACTGATAATTTGATCAGGCGGGCAGGAAGGATAAGCCGGGGGGGAGCAGTAGTCGTCAAAGTAAGTAAACCAAAGCAGGACAAGCGGTTTGATATTCCGGTAGTTGGCCTTAATACGATTAAGGTTTTAACAAGGGCGAAAGCGTCATGCCTTGCCATAGAAGCTGACAAAACACTTTTTATAGATAAAGAAGAAAGCGTCAAGCTTGCCGACAAAAAAGGCTTAGCGATTGTTGCGGTGTAAAAACGCTTGACAGTCTTAGCGTTAAAGTGTATAAATAATACATAACAAGGAGGCTGTTATGGCAGTGGTCAAGGCGAAATCAAAAGAATTCAAGCTTTATGCTCCTCAAGCAAAAAGAGTTACGCTCGCAGGCAGTTTTAACAACTGGGATACAAAAAAACTTACCGCGAAAAAAGATACAAAAGGAAATTGGGCAGTTAAGGTTAGCCTAAAGCCCGGTAAGCATGAGTATAAGTTCTTTGTTGATGGTTCTTGGATTAATGATCCACGCTGTAATTCTTGTGTTTGCAATTCTTTCGGTACCCAGAATTGTGTAGTAGAAGTTAGATAAAATAGTTAAATTAAATATTGCTCCCCACCTTTTTTGAGGTTATGGTTACTTTAAGAAGGTGGGGATTTTTTTAAGATGAAATATATATACGGACCGATAAAATCCCGCAGATTAGGCTTATCCTTAGGTGTTAGTTTAACTCCCTATAAAATATGCGATTTTGACTGCATCTATTGCCAGTTAGGCAGGGCTAATGTTATTTCTTCGGAAAGAAAAGAATATGTAAATAAGGCTCAAGTCCTTGATGAATTAAGGGTTTGGCTGCAAAGCAATCCGGAAGAAGCAAAGAGCCTGGAGTTTATTACTTTCTCAGGAGCAGGAGAGCCGACTCTTAATACAAAAATCGGGGAAATTATTGATGAGATAAAGCGGACTTTGCCTTATCGAGTTTGCGTTATCACCAATGCTTCTTTGCTGGGGGATAAAGAGGTGCGCAATAGTTTATTAAATGCAGATTTGATCGTGCCTTCATTGGATGCGGTTTCTTCGGAAGCATTTAAAAGAATTGACAGGCCCACGCAAGGCATTGAAATTGAGAATATAATTGATGGCTTAATAAATTTACGCAAGGAATTCCGTGGAAAGATTTGGTTGGAGATTATGCTTGTGCGCGGGGTGAATGACGATTTAAGGCATATTAAAAAAATGAAAGAAGTGATAGATAGGATTAATCCTGATAAAATTCAACTAAATTCACCTGTGCGTTCAACCGCGGAAAACCACGTTTTATCCGTCGGAAAATATAAATTAATTAAAATTAAGAAAATATTTGGCGATAAATGTGAGGTTATTTAGCGCAAGTGCGCATTTACTATGCGCTCGTAGCTCAATGGATAGAGCGCTAGCCTTCGGAGCTAGGCGTTGCGAGTTCGACTCTCGCCGAGCGCGTTATAAAGATTGAAGGTTAAATGAACGAAGAACATAAAGATAAACAAAAATGGTATTTTAAGACGTCATTTTTGGTGGTTGCTTTTTTAGCTGTCGGGCCATTAGCACTCCCTTTGCTTTGGTTTAATCCACATCTTAGTATTAAACTGAAAGTAATAATTACCGTTGTTATCGCGATCTTGACTGTTTTGCTATGGCATTTAACAGCTAATTCGCTTAAAACTATAGATATTTATATTAAAATGATGCCTCAGTTTTAAGATTGACTTCCCGCCTGATTTAGGTTAAAATAATACCCTTAATAATTAGATTTCGGGCCATTAGCTCAATTGGTGGAGCAGGACACTCTTAATGTCAAGGTCGTTGGTTCGACTCCAACATGGCCCACTAAATTTCCCGGGTGTTTAGTGGTTGAGAAGGATTTTGAATTAATTGAGCATACCGCAGATGTAGGCATCAGGGTAAAAGCTAAAGATTTAGTAGGCCTTTTTAGTAAATCAGGACTTGCCTTATTTCAAATCTCTGCAGAGAAACTTCCCGCAAAAGATAAAGAAAAACACAAAATAATCGTCGCGCTTAAAGCAAATAATATTGAAGAGTTATTTATTAATTGGCTTAATGAATTATTGTCTTTATCAGCTGTTGAATGTTTAATTTTTGAAGGTTTTGAGATTAGTAAGGTTGATGAAAATTGTATTGAAGTAGTTGCAATTGGTGTTGATATAAAGAATTATAAAGTAAATACTGAAATTAAAGCTGCGACTTATCACGAATTAAAGGTAGAAAAAACGGGTTCAGGTTGGGTAGCTGAGGTTATATTTGATGTCTAGTATACAATTAGAAAAGATTGATGATTTCCGATGGCGGATTCCGAAAAGTTATAAGCCCGGGATGCGCGTACCGGGGATTATTTATGCCGATGAAAAATTGCTCAAGGATATCTATCAGGATAAAGCGCTTGAGCAGGTGGCTAATGTAGCGTTCTTGCCGGGGATTGTGAATGCGTCTTTGGCAATGCCGGATATCCACTGGGGTTATGGATTCCCGATTGGTGGGGTTGCGGCAACTGATATTGAAGAAGGTGGAGTAGTTTCTCCCGGGGGAGTTGGTTTTGATATAAATTGCGGAGTGCGTTTACTTAGGACTAACCTGCAATTTGAAGATATAAAAGATAAGATTAAAGATTTGGTTTATACTTTGTTTTCAGATGTGCCTGCTGGAGTTGGTTCAAAGGGCGATATAAGAGTAGGCAATAAAGAAGAAAAAGAAATTTTAGTAAAAGGCTCTAAATGGGCGGTTGCAAAGGGTTACGGAACTCAAGATGATTTGGAATGTACCGAGGAGAATGGCGCAATTACTGGTGCTGATCCTGATGCTGTATCTGACAGAGCGTATGAGAGAGGTAAGGCGCAATCGGGAACGCTTGGCTCGGGAAATCATTTTTTAGAGGTTCAAGTAATTGATCAGCTTTATGACGCAAAGATTTGCGATGAGTTTGGCCTTAATTTAGGACAGGTTATGGTAATGATTCATTCCGGCTCGCGCGGATTAGGTTATCAGGTTTGTGAAGATTCATTGCGCACGATGGTTAATTGTCTGCATAAATATAATATAAATGTTCCAGATCGCCAGCTAGCCTGTGCGCCGGTAAATTCTCCGGAAGCGCAAAATTATTTAAACGCAATGCGATGCGCGGCAAATTATGCCTGGGCAAACAGACAGTGTCTCATGCATTTGACTCGTCTTGCTTTTGAAAAAGTCTTCTGTATGGGTTGGGAAAAGTTAGGAATGTCTTTAATTTATGATGTGGCACATAATATCGCAAAGATTGAAACTTATAATATAAACGGAAAAGAAAAAAAGCTCTGCGTTCATCGTAAAGGAGCCACCCGCGCATTTCCTCCGGGGCATCCGGCGTTACCCGATAGGTATAAAAGAACAGGACAGCCTGTAATTATTCCCGGGGACATGGGACGTAATTCATATCTGCTTGTCGGGACAGAAAAAGCAGTAGAAACATTTTATTCTACCTGTCATGGTGCTGGACGCGTTAAATCCCGCACTGCAGCGACTAAGTCCATAAATTTGAATACACTCTTGAAGGAATTGGAATCTAAGGGTATAATAGTCAAAGCTTCGGGCCGAGGAACAATAGTAGAAGAGGCTCCGCAGGCATATAAAGATGTAAATGACGTGGTTAACGTGGTGCATAATGCGGGAATTTCCAAGCGCGTCTGCAGAATGCGGCCGGTTGGTGTAATTAAAGGATAAAAACTTAAGGAGTTCAATGCTCGATATAAGATTTATTCGTGAAAACGTTGATTTGGTAAAGAAATCATTGCAAGATCGTAATTTAAAAATTGATCTGGACGGTTTGGTAAGCCTTTATGATTCCAAGCGCCAAGTTTTAGCTGAGCTTGAAGATTTAAGAGCAAAAAGAAATAAGGCAAATGATGAAATAAGTGTTTTGCTTAAAACAAAGCAGGATGCCAAGCCTAAAATTGAATCAATGAAGGAAATCTCTAGCAAGATTGGTGAATTAGAGAATAAAATTAAAGAAATTGATGTTGAATTAGGCAGCCAAGTTTTAACTATTCCTAATATCCCACATGCGTCAATTCCCCGTGGAGATCCGACTTGTAACAAGATTGTGCGTTCATGGGGTGAGCCGCCTAAACTTGGATTTAAGCCTTTAACACATATTGAAATAGCACAGAATTTAGACATTATTGATTTGCCGCGCGCAACAAAAATTACCGGCTCTAACTGGATATTATATAAGGGCTGGGGTGCGAAATTAGAAAGAGCATTAATTAATTTTATGCTTGATTTTCATACCAGAAAGCACGGGTATACCGAAATCTTCCCGCCTTTTTTAGTTAATCGTGCTTCCATGACCGGGACAGGGCAGCTTCCAAAATTAGAAGAAGACATGTATCGTTTAAAGGATGACGATTTATTCTTAATTCCTACAGCTGAAGTTCCGGTAACCAATATTTTCCGCGATGAAGTATTGGAAGAAGAGAAGCTGCCGATTTATTACACTGCCTATACAGCATGTTTTAGAAGAGAGGCGGGTTCTTACGGCAAAGACACAAAAGGCTTAACCCGTGTGCATCAATTTGATAAAGTTGAGATGGTGAAGTTTGTTAAACCGGAAACTTCTTATGATGAATTAGAAAAACTATTAGGAGACGCTGAGGAAATTTTGCAAGCACTCGGGCTTCCTTATCGCGTGCTTATGCTGGCAACACAGGATTTAAGTTTCTCGGCTAGCAAATGTTATGATTTAGAAGCGTATGCTGCAGGAGTTGATAAATGGCTTGAGGTTTCAAGCTGCAGTAATTTTGAAAGTTTTCAGGCAAGGCGCGCAAATATAAGATTTAGAAGAAAGGCTGAAGACGGGAAAAAAGTTACCGAATATCTTCATACATTAAATGGTTCAGGAGTAGCTTTAGCGCGCACAGTGATTGCGATATTAGAAAATTATCAGCAAAAGGACGGCACAATATTAATACCTGAGGTATTAAGGCCGTATATGGATGGCAAGGAAAGAATTTCCTGAGATAAAAGGGGACTTTGGCCCGAAGTTTAAGGGCGGAGATTTTGATTTTAAGGATACTAGTTTTAAAGATAAAGTATCTGATAAAGTATCTGAGAAGGTTTCTATTTTTTCAAATAAATTCTTCCAGGTTGTCAAATTCCTTTTAGGGATTTGTTTTTTGCCTTTTGTGTATTCATCCACATTAGCATTCTTAAAAGAATTTGGCCTTATCCAGCATTCGCTTCAGGTTTTGTTTTGGAATGGAGTTATTGCTTTCTTGTTGATTTATCTGTTTATCTGGGAGCCGGCGCAAATTTACACAAGAGGGCATAAGATAATGGAGCTTTTATTTAACTTCTTTAAGCCGCTGGTTAGGATAGCGCCTAATCTTCTGCCGATTTATTCGTTGTTAGTTTTCTTTTTCTATACGCTTTTATTTCTAATATATAAAGACCCGAGGATTGTTAATTATTCTGTTTTTCTTTTCGGCTTTACTATTACTTTGCATCTTGTATTTGCTGCTAAGTCACTTCGCACTAGAAAGGGCGATTTTTTAAAAGGCAATTATATCTTCGGATTTTCATTTATCTGGCTTATTAATTTAATCTTGCTAAGTTTATTCTTAAATGTTATGTTTAAAGAGTTTTCTTTTATCAATTTCTTTGATAGCGCTTACCTAAAAGCCAGCGGAATTATTTACGCAGTATTTAAGCAGCTTTTCTTAGGATAAATTTGGTGGGGTGGCAGAGCGGTCGAATGCGGCAGTCTTGAAAACTGTTTTGGGCGTAAGCCCAACGTGAGTTCGAATCCCACCCCCACCGCCATTCTTCAAACTTAATATGAAAAAAGCAGTGATTATCGCCTCCGGAGGCATGGACAGCACAACCTTGCTATACGATATTTTAGATCAAGGTTATGAAGTTTATGCTTTAAGTGTCAATTACAGCCAGAGGCATGTTAAAGAATTAAAATTTATTAAGAAAACTTGTGCCAAATTAAAAGTTCCGCATAAGATAATCGATTTGGCTAAGGTAGGCAAAGAAATTTTGAGCGCAAGTGCACTTACTTCTAAAAACATATTAGTTCCTGAAGGTAATTACAATGGAGAGAATATGAAGCTTACCATTGTTCCTAACAGGAATATGATTCTTTTGTCTTTAGCTGTTGGTTACGCGATAACTATCGGTGCAAAAAAAGTTTTTTATGGCGCTCATGCCGGAGACCATACGATTTATCCTGATTGCAGAAAAGAATTTGTAGAAGCGATGAAGCGCCCTATCGCTTTGGCAGATTGGGATGTGGTTGAATTAGAGGCGCCTTATTTGGATTTTGATAAGGGAGATATTGCAATAAAAGGCAAGAGTTTAGGTGTTGATTATTCCCTTACATGGACTTGTTACAAAGGTGGGGCGTTAGCTTGTGGAAAATGCGGAGCCTGTCAGGAAAGGCTTGAGGCATTCCGCAAGGCAGAAATAATAGATCCAATTAAATATCAGGATTAGTATTTATTGGAGAGTTGGCAGAGTGGTCGAATGCGGCGGTCTCGAAAACCGTTATCCTGCAAGGGATCGGAGGTTCAAATCCTCCACTCTCCGCCATGTTTATATACATTGATCAACTAGGTAGTGTCTCGTGTTTACAAAAGAGAAATTTCGAATATAAAAAACTAAAGCCTTCGTTGGCAAAAAGTATGCCGGCGAAGGTTTTATTTATTAATTTTTTTTAGTATAAGGGGTGGGATATGGATGGAATAAAAGTTTTGCGCAGCACCCAGATAATTATTCTGGGAATTTGTTTTGTAGTAGCGACAATTACTTCAACTGTGATTCTCTCGAAAGGGATATTGCAGATGAAGAAATTCTCAGAGCAGGTGATTAAAGTCACCGGTTCAGCTGAGAAGAATATAATCTCTGATGCTATTGTCTGGAGGCTAAATTTTTCCCGCAGAGAAGTAAAAATGGTGGTTGCTTTTGATTTGTTGAAGGAAGATCTTGAGATAGTAAAAAAATATTTATTTGATAAAGGCGTTAAAGAAAGCGAGATTATTGTTGCCCCGGTTACGACAACTGTATTATACAAGAAGAATGATAAGGGTAATGATACTAATGTAATAGAAGCTTATATTTTAGCCCAAGAGGTAGAAGTTCGGTCAAGTGATGTTTTAAGGATAGCTGAAATTTCTCGGCAGGCAACTGAGCTTATAGAAAATGGGCTTGAGATTATATCTCAATCGCCTGAATATTTCTATACTAAGCTTCCCGAACTTAAATTAGAGATGCTTTCTGAGGCATCTGAAAATGCCAAGAAGCGCGCTGAATCAATGGCTAAGGCTTCCGGCAATAAAATCGGCCGAATACGATCTGCACGCATGGGGGTGTTTCAGATTACACCGGTTAATTCCTTTGATGTTTCAGACTGGGGTTTAAATGACACGACTTCTTATGAGAAGAAAGTTAATGCTGTGGTAAATGTGGAGTTTGCGATAAGCGATTAAGCAGTGGAATTCTTGAATTCCTTGTTATCATTTTGGTCAAATTTTGTTATAATGTAGAGCGAATAAATTAAAAGGAGGAAGGCATGAAGAAACTGGTTGTGTTAGTTTTAGGAATCATGGTGTTCACTGCCTCAAATGTATTTGCCGCCGCTGACATTGGTAATATTATGCCGGTTCTTGAAAACGTTAAGCAGTCCATTAATTCTACTTTTGTGGAAATAGACCAAGATCTAAGTGCTGCAGCAAAAGATTTGTCTGCTACTGATTTAAAAGGAGACGCCGCGCGAAAGATTTTAAATAATTTGCGTAAATTCCGTCCATATGTCGTTGATTGTTCTATTGTTGATGTAAATGGTATAAAAATTACCGTTGAACCCGCAGAATACAAGAAATATGAGGGCACTGATAGAAGCGATTTGCCTTCAGTTATTTCTCTTTTAAAGGCAAAGAAACCTGAAATGAGCGATGTCTATCATGCCTCTGAAGGTATGCATGCAATAAATATAGGATACCCGATATTTTCTGAGAAGAACGGCGAATTATTAGGTGCGGTAAGGATGTTAATAAGATATGAAGATTTTTTAAAACCGCTTGTTGAGGACCAACCTTGCAAGATATGGGTAATGCAGAAGAATGGACTTCTTGTATACGATGCAGATCCCGAAGAAATCGGGAAGAATATATTTTCTGATAGTATGTTTAAGCCTTTTGAAGATTTGGTTGAGTTTTCCAAGACCGTTGCCTTGAAGAAGGATGGCGCCGGTTCGTATGATTTTTACGCTGATGGGCTCAAAGACAAAGCTCTTGTTCAAAAAATTGCGGCTTGGGATACTGTTTCACTATATGGGACAGAGTGGCGCGTGGTAGCGATGGAGATAGGAAGGACGCTTGCACAGCCTAAGGCTTCGGAGGCAGTTCCGGCGGCAGAGAAATAATAGCACTAAGGCATAGGCGTTTTTAAGTTTGTCTATTTTAAGGCGATGTGTTATACTTATTCGTTTTGAGTATAAATTTTGGAGAGGTGCCGGAGCGACCGAGCGAAGCTCTGCGGAGCGAGGAAGTCCCTGGAGCGAGCGGATGCGAGCGAAAGGGACGGTCGAACGGTTAATACATAAATTTTGGAGAGGTGCCGGAGCGGTCGAACGGGCATGTCTGGAGAACATGTGAGCCGCAAGGTTCCCAGGGTTCGAATCCCTGCCTCTCCGTTTTTAATAATTAGTAATGGAGTCTTATGCATTGGATTTATTTGATTACCGCAATATTGGGTGAAGTAGTTGCAACCTCTTCTCTAAAGCTATCCGAGGGATTCACAAAATTAGTCCCATCGACTATTGTCGTTGTTGGGTATGGTATTGCTTTTTACTTCCTATCACTTGCTTTAAAATATATTCCACTAGGTATAGCTTATGCTATTTGGTGTGGGATTGGGATTGTCCTTATCGCTCTTGTTGGGTTATTTTTTTACAAGCAGGCTATGGATATTCCAGCTATAATAGGAATAGCGCTTATATTTGCAGGTGTCTTAGTCATAAATCTCTTTTCAAAGAGCGTCATTCATTAATAAATATAGAAAGTTGTTTTATAATGAAGATAATCCAAATTATTTTAGTAATCACCTTTGCAATTTTCTCGAGCGTATTTGCAGACCGCCCTATGCCGAAAGATGTATCACCCATCATTCATGATGAAATCAAATATGTTGTTTCTCATTGGGATACTTCCGGTAATCGATTTCAAAATGGAGGATATATTGAAGCGTGGGATAATAAAACAAATAAGCTTTTGTGGGTACTTAAGATTTATACTATAGAATATGACAATAAGATAGAACGTGATGTGCAGGATATTTTTATTACTAAAGTTGAAGTTAAAGATGGTAAATTGATAATACTTAATGAAGCAAATGACGAGTTTACACTTGATTTAAAAACAAAAGAAATCAGCCCGGAAAATAAAATATATAAAAAGTAATTTTAGTGGTTCATTAAGTCCCTTGTGATAGAATATGTCTCAAAGGGTTTTGACTGTTATCTTAAGTTGGAGAAATAACGGGAGGATATTGTTATGAAGATAGGAAAAGTAGTTCTCGCAGGAGTGGCAGTAACTGTTTTTAACGCAATCTTGGGCATGGTAACATGCGGCGGTATTTTTAGCTGGGTGTATAAATTGGAACCGACTAACGTATGGAAGCCGATGGAAGGAGCGCCTGGTGCAAAGTACATGATAGGCAGCCTTGTTTTGAGCATCCTTCTTGCTGTTGTTTATGCTTTGATACAAAAAGGTCTTCCGGGCAAGAATAAGCTTGTAAAAGGCGCTGTTTTCGGGTTATGTGTATGGGCAGTTGGAATGCTGCCGGGTATGTTTGCTACATATACGTTTATGACAGTTGCAACTACCGTTACTATCTACTGGACAATTCTTGGGTTGATTAAGTCTCCTTTGGAAGGGATGATAATCGCCGCTATATACGGCAAATAGAGGTAAAATGTTTGAACGTATAATAAAGCATAAATATTTCTTCCATATTGCAATAATCCTAGTTATTTTAACAGTAGCTATTCTATTTATTGTTTTTAGCGGAACTTCAAATTGAAATTTTTGGTTTAACAATTGACCCTCTGTGATAGAATATATCGCAGAGGGTTTTTAAATTTGGAGGCAAGATGAAGAAAGTATATGTTTTTATCATAGGTGTTATTATTACGGCTCTGTTTTTTAGCGGATGCAGCCCTTGTTGTAAATCCAGTTTCACAAAGCAAGAGCTTTCAAAGATTTTAGAATCTGAATGGCTTAAATATAAAAGCGGCAAGAATAATTTTGACGGCGGCCTTGCCATGCAAATACTCTCTCCCAAGGGTGATTATTTTATTTCAACAGGAATGGGCGATATTACTAATGCTGTTCATTTTCGCATTGCAAGCGTAACCAAAACATTTACTGCTGCAGGGATTATGCTTTTGGAGCAAAGAGGATTGCTAAAGATTGACGATAAGATTACAGATAATATCCCCGGCAAAAACATTCCTTATTTGCCCGATACCCCTGACTACAGCATTCCTTATAAAAAAGATATTACTATTAAAATGCTTCTAATGCATCGCGCAGGTATATTTGATGTTTCTAATAATGCAATTCCCGATAATAAATTCTCACATGGCAAGCCGTATGTGGGCCAGAATTATGAAGAATATATGATGAATGTAAATGGCAAAGAGTATAATTTTACATTGGACGAATTAGTCGGTGTTGTTGCCCAGAATCAGTTATCATTTTTTGTGCCGGGTTCAGCTTATCATTATTCCGATACAGGATATTCAATGCTCGGCAAGATTATTGAGAGAGTTTCCGGGAAATCATACGCTGATTTTATTAAAGATGAATTATTAGTGCCGAATAATCTTCTTGAAACGAGCCTTCCGTATAAAGGCTCAGATCAAACTATACCGGAGCCTTTTGTAAAAGGGAGTGTTTGGGTGGATAACGCTCTTCAGGATGTTACTAAGTCAAACATGTCGCCTCAAGTTGCCGAAGGAAATATAACTTCAACGCCAATTGACCTTGCTAACTGGGGGAAGAAGTTATTAACCGGCCAAGCAGGGCTTACCAAAGAAACCGTTGAAAAGATGAAGTTAGGGATGAATAGAGGAGATAAAACAGAATCCACCTATGGCCTCGGTCTTGTGTATTCTCCGGAAAGCGGTTATGGCCACAGCGGTGCCCATGAAGGATATTTAACGCTTATGTCCTATAATCCAAAGACAGATATTACTTACGTTATGTTTACTAATACCTGGGATTGCCAAACTTGCGCAAAGGGGCTTGATTCAATAATGAGGGAATTAAAATTTATGTCAGAGACTTCCAATAAAATTTTAAAAAAGATGGGGTATTGATGATTACTATTACAGTTGACAAGAAAACATGTAAAGGCGATGGAAAGTGCGTTGAGATTTGCCCTATACAGATATTAAAGATGAATGAGAAAGAGCGCGTGCCGGAGTTTATTCCGGGTGGCGGGGAGATATGTATTAACTGCGGACATTGTTTTTCATTCTGCCCTATGGGTTCAATTAAGCTTTCTACAATGGACGTTAAAGATTCTCTGCGGCTGGATCACTCCAAATTGCCAAACGTAGAGCAGGTTGAACTGTTCCTAAAAGGGCGGCGTTCAATTAGAACATATAAAGATGAGCCTGTAACAAATGAATCAATAGAAAAACTTTTGGATATTGCAAGGTATGCTCCGTCTGGAATTAATCGCCAGCCGGTTGATTGGGTAGTTATAATGGAAAAAAATAGAGTCCATGATTTAGGAGGATTGGTAATTAAATGGATGGAGGAGCTTTTAGAGGCAAGGTTTCCAATGGCAGAGGCACTAAGTTTTGATCGTTTGGTTGAGCCTTGGAAGAAGGGTGAGGATAGGATTTGCCGAGGGGCTCCTTGCATTGTTATTGCCTATGGGGTTAAAGATGACCCATTGGTCCCGCAGTCATGCGCAATCTCGGCTACATACCTTGAACTTGCCGCATTCGGCCTTGGCCTTGGCGCATGCTGGGCAGGGTATGTGAATATGGCGATTAACATGTCGGAAGATGTAAGAAAGTTTGTCGGTTTGTCTTCGCGCGCAACAGCAGGGGCAGTTATGATGATTGGCCACCCAAAATACCGTTTTAGCCGGATTCCTTCAAGAAACCCTGCTAAGATTATTTGGAAATAGGAGAGTCGTGGAGAAGAAAAGATCATTCGGGATAACAATAATTAGCAGATTAGAAATGGTGTTTGGATTATTAGGGTTGTTTATTGTATTCCCTTGTTTATTGATATTCTTGTTCGGTTCTGAATCAGATGGAAGAGTGGATGCTTTAGCCATTGCTTTAACTTGGGGTATTCCATCTTTCACATTATTGATAATGTCAGAACTTACCTTTCGTTTAAAGCCTGCGGGCAGGATAATGCATTTAGTGATCCCAATTATTCTAATAATTTTATTCAGTCTGCAATTTTCTGGAAGTATTTATTCTCTTTTGTTACCCGATTTTGATAAATTACCATTTGTTGTAGCTATTTGTCTGTTGTTATTCTTGATTTATTTTTTCACTCGCCCTAAAGTGAAAGAGCAGTTTAAATAATATTGATTTTGAGCACAAATAAATTTAAATCCGTTAATACCATGAGAAGCACGGTGATAAAAATAGTTTTAATTATTTTGTTGCTAATCTCCGGATTATATTTTCCTTCGTTATCTTTTTCGGAAACGATTGTACTTAAATCTGGTAAAACAGTAGAAGGTAAGCTTGTAGAGAAAACGGGTAAGTATATTAAATTAGAAATCCATGGAGTAGTTGTACCTTATTTTAAAAATGAGATAGCTGATGTTGGCGAAAAAGCAAAAAAACAAGATGATAAGGTAAGTAAGGAGTGCCTTGTTAAAGTTAAATCAGATAAAGAGACTCTTGATGAGGCTGCTGGTTATCACTTGCAGAAGAGATACGATGAAGAAATTGACGCACTTAATAAGGCTATAAAAATTAATCCACGATTTGCCGAGGCTTACTATAATCGCGCAATTGCTTATTCTTGTTTAAATAAATTTGCTGAAGCACGTGAAGATGCATATATAGCAGAGCTAGAAGGGGAAAAAGTCAGCCGTTCATTTATTATAGAAATAAATGAAGAATTTAATAAAGATAAGAATTATTTTGATGATAGTAAGGATATGGAAATTTCATTCGAAAAAGAGGGGTTAGGAATTAAGGATTTCAATGTTGTTGCCCAGCATTATTATGAAAATCCTCAACCCGATAAGTTAATCCTTGTTGTAAAAGCGTTATTATCGTTAGATTGGTTTATCTCTGATGTGAGTGGCTTTAATCCCTTTGCTCATTTAGTAGCTACAGTAGCATATAATAATCAAAATTTTCTTAATGATTTAAAAAGATTGGATGTAAGTTTTACAGGAAAGCAGAAAGTTGCTCTAGAAAAAATTATTTATGAGGCAGAGCATTATAGATCGCGGGAACCAAATTCACCGCAAGGTTTAGATTACTTATGGTCCGAGTTTTTCGCAACAGGGTCAGATGAACCCGTTAAGAAAATAATAGGTATTTTAGATGATGAAAAATTAGAGTTATCTGATTCTCAGCTTATTCGACCTATGGCTGTGTGGTCTCTTAAAGCAAATGCTAAACAAGACAAAAGAGTTTATCAAATTATTAAAAAGCAACTAGCTTCTGCATCAGGGAAACTCAGAGAGCGTTTAAAGGAAGTGCTAAAATGATTGATTTGTTTTTTGTAAAAATAATTGGGTGTTGTTATCCAAAATACCGTTTTAGCCGGATTCCTTCAAGAAACCCTGCTAAGATTATCTGGAAATAGGAGGAAGTATGTTTAAGAATCATTTAAGAAATGTTTGTTTTGGTATTATTTTAAGTTTTTGTTTTGCAAGTTCTGTATTAGCTTATGATCCAAGTAGCGATATTAAATTAGAAGCAGATTATATTCTTTCTTGTCAATTTAATAATTCAAGTAATGATGCATACGGAGCAATAAACAATGTTTTTGGAAATCCTACTTGGGTTGTCCCGGGAGAAAATGCTGTTGCAATAATGGGATTAAGCACAGCTTCTAAGGTTTTAAATGACCCGGTTTATGTTAATAAAGCTAATTTGGCTGCAGATTATTTAGTGCGTGTGCAGGATAATGATGGGGCTTGGTTTGATCAATATGATTATGCAAATTCTGTGAGCGGTGCGGGTAAATCTTTGCGGCATACTGCAGAAGTTGTGATGGCATTTGACAAATTAGGCTTTAATGCGGCAAGGTATGATTCAATAAAAAAAGCTTCGCAATTTATAATTGACTGTCAAAACCCAATCAATAAAGGTGGAATTGATGATGGTTTAGTTGGAGGAGGCAAAGAGGCTGATGGGAGTTATCGCTCTTGGCGCTGGACGTCAGATAATGCCTATGCTTACCAAGCCTTAAAAACAGCAGCTAATTGGGCCCAGCAGAGCGGGGACCATGCTGATGCAGCTAATTTTAATAATGCTGCAAGCAGAGTTTTAGACGGTATAAATAATAAATTGGCTGCTTCTGGTAATCATTGGGTAAGAGTTGTGGATTCTTCAGGAAATGTTGTTTCGTCGGAAGATAGGAGCGATTGGATTAGCTATGCGCCTTTAATGTTAGATTTGCCAGTGCAAGGAGTGAATCCTTCAGATGCAGGTGATTGGATTCATAATAATTTACAAAAACTTGATGGTGCAGTGGTTTGGGATGATGCAAGCTTTTCAGAAAGAAAATCTCCCGGGTATTCATTTCAGGCAATGCTTGTTTGGTTAGATACAGCACAGTCTGGCTATTCGGATGTAGCTCTTAATTGGGCGGAGAATAGTGGTTTATGGCAGAAAGTTGTTGATTCTAACGGAGTAGTAGGCGGTTGGGTTGATTGGGTTGAGCAAGGAAATAAACCCGATGATTGGCAGAGGTTTATTGATACAAGCGCTTATTATATTATGGTAAAAAATGGCGGATATGATTTTAAGCCAACTGTTACACCCGAGCCAGTATCAATGTTCCTGTTTGGCATCGGGGGCCTAGCAATGGCAGTATTAAAGATAAAGAATAAAAAGGTGTAGATAAATCAGTAAGGTTTAAGGGGAAGATATTTATGTGGTTTGGATTAGAAAGTTTGATGCAAATTGATACGAAACTGCCTGATTGGATTTTGCTTTTAGGGATATTAATCAGCTTGATGTTTGCTTTGATGATGATTTATTTTGCCAGAAAGTCATCTTCTCGCGCAAAGAGCCTCGATGCATCATTTATTTATATAGTTTATGCTTTAGCAAGAGCAGTAGAAGCAAAAGAAGAAGAGACTGGTAACCATATTCTTAGGGTTGGGGAGTTTTGTGCTTTGATTGCGCAGAATCTCGGTATGCCTAAGCAATTTGTAAATGATATCCGCATCCAGTCGGTTTTGCACGATATAGGGAAAATTCACATTCCTAATCACATTTTAAGAAAACCGCAAGCATTGACACCCGATGAATGGGAATTAATGAAGAAACACACTGCTTACGGTGCTGTGATAATAGGAAATCATCAGAGGCTGAAGATTGGGAAAAACATAGCGCTTACTCATCATGAAAAATGGGATGGCAGCGGATATCCTTGCGGTTTAAAAGGAGAAGCAATACCTCTTGAAGGACAGATAATCGGCATAGCTGATATTTATGATGCCCTTAGGAGCCCCAGGCCTTATAAACCTGGCTATGACCATAAAACAGCTTTTAAAATAATTACTGAGGGTGATGACAGGATAAAGCCAACGCATTTTTCTCCACGAGTGCTAAATGCCTTTAAAGAAGTTGAGGCTAGCTTTGAAGAAACATATGATAAAATGAAGGATATTGACGCGGCTAAAGAGTTTGAAAAAAACCTTTGCCTTTAACCAATAAGAGATTTTGAAATGATTAGTATTATTATTCCAACTTACAACGAGGCAAAGAATATTAAAGAATTAGTTTTCCGGATAAAAAATTGTTTATCCAGGGAATATGAATTGATAATTGTTGATGACGCTTCTCCGGATGGCACAGGTAAGATTGCAGAGGAGCTTTCAAATAATCATCCGATAAAAGTAATTCATAGAAAGGCAAGGTTAGGTTTAGCGTCAGCGGTTTTAGATGGATTTAAAGAGGTTTCTGGAGACTTGTTAGGAGTTATTGATTCCGACTTAAGCCATCCTCCGGAAATTATCCCGCTTCTCGTTGAAAACTTGGAAAAACAAAACGCGGATATAATTATCGGCTCAAGGTTTATAAAAGATAGCGGAATAGAGAATTGGCCAAAGAAAAGATTGCTGGCAACTAATCTTGCAACTTTAGTAGTAAGGCCGCTTACCAATATTAGTGACCCGATGGCAGGTTTTTTTATTCTTAGAAGAAGCGTTATTCATAATGTAGGCCTTGTGCCGAGAGGGTATAAGATACTTCTTGAGATTTTAGTTAAAGGAAGATATAAAAAGGCGGTAGAGTTCCCGATTGTGTTTAAAGATAGGATTAATGGAAGCAGTAAGCTTAATTTAAAAATTTATCTGGAATTTATAGTTCAATTAGGCACGCTGTATTTTTATAAAATCAGGAAATCGCTAAGAAAGACAAATGCGAATTCATAAATTTCAGTTAAACCTTATTAGTTTGCTTTTTGTTTTTTTTGCCATCGCGATAGCGATTAACCTTATTTGTTCGGTTTCTCTCAAGCATACTTCGGGAGACTTTGATGTATATTATATTACTTGGCAGAATTATCTCTCTAGAGCTCCTATATATATTGCCCATTCAGGCATAGAGGAGTTTAAATATTCCCCGCTTTTTGCGCTTATTTTTTCACCCTTAGCAATGGTAAATAAGGTTTCAGCTCTTTATATCTGGAGCATCTTAAATATTATTTCGCTTTATTTAATCTTCTATCTATTCTACAAGCTAAGTTTATTTTCCTTTACCCGCGTTAAAGATTTTCTGGTATTTTTTTGTTTGTTTGCTTTGACTGTGCGTTATATTTTTGCAAATATTAAGATCGGCCAGGTAAATTTTCTTCTTTGCCTTTTAATGGTTTTAACGATGTATTTTGAAATCAGGAAAAAGGACTTTTGGGCGGCATTTTTTCTAGCTCTTAGCGTAATGATTAAATTTTTTCCGCTTCTTTTCTTAATTTATTTTATCTTAAGGCGGCGATTTAAAATAGTTGGGTTTACTATCCTGTTGGTTGGTATTTTTCTGATCTTGCCCGGCATATTCTCCGGTTTTAGCCTTAATCTTAGGTATATCCAGGAATGGTTTAATTTATTAAAATATACTCCTGCCCATATGCTTTATTCAGTAAAGAATTATTCGCTGCTTTCATTTTTTTCTTGGTTTTTTATCGCAAGGCACGAACCGTATTCTATCTTTGAGTATACCATGATTACCAAAGGGATAACGCCTGTAGTGTATCATTTTTGGGCAGTTACTTGCTTTAGCTTATTCAGTTTTTGTTTTTTAGATATATTTTTTAGGAAAGACAGGGATATTAATACAATATGCCTCGACTATGGCTGCCTTTTTGTGTGCGGGCTTTTATTTAATCCATTTTCCTATTTAAATGCCCTAGTTTTCTTAATTGTGCCTTATTTTTTTATTTTACGCTCTTTGTTTTATACAAAGCTAAACAGAAACTGGATTATTGTTATTGGAGCGCTAATTTTACTTTGTTTTATTTCTACAATTTCTTATAGTAAGATTTACTTTAAAGATGTCCAAAGCTTTTACCGGTTCTTAGAATATAGATCGCTTATGTGGACTATGATTCTGGTTTATTTTATTTTATGCTTGCTTAAGTTGCCATCGTGGGCAGCTTTTAGGAATAGGAAGGGAAGTTCAGCATGATTCCATTCGCTGGATGGGTAGGATTTATTATATTTGTTATAGCAATGCTTATGCTTGATCTTTTCGTTTTTAACCGCAAGGCGCATGAGATCAAGCTGCGTGAGGCTTTGCTCTGGAGCCTGATGTGGATAGTATTAGCGCTTTTATTCAATGTTGGGGTGTATTTTTGGTTTGGAAGGCAGCAGGCGCTTGAATTCTTGACCGGGTATGTGCTTGAGAAATCTCTTAGCATAGATAATTTATTTGTTTTTTTAATAATTTTTTCATATTTTAAGATCCCGGGGAAATATCAGCATGGTGTTTTATTCTGGGGGATATTGGGAGCGCTTATTATGCGTGCTATTTTTATAGCAGGAGGGATTACGCTTCTTAAATATTTCCATTGGATTATATATATATTTGGTATTTTTCTTGTGATTACCGGCATAAAGATGGCGATTGAAAAAGACAAAGAGATCCATCCTGAGAATAGCCCGGTCCTTCGTTTATTCAACCGTGTTATCCGGGTGACCCCGGGGTTTGAGGAAGGGAAGTTTTTTGTGCGCAGAGAACAGGTGTTGTTTGCTACGCCGCTGTTTGTAGTCTTGGTCCTTATTGAGACGACCGATGTTATTTTTGCTACTGATTCTATCCCCGCAGTCCTTGCTATTACTCAGAAGCCGTTTATCGTGTATACTTCTAATGTCTTTGCGATCCTCGGGCTGCGCGCCTTGTATTTTGCGCTTTCCGGTATCATGCAATTATTCCATCATTTGCACTATGGTTTGTCTGCGATTCTTGTGTTTGTGGGCATAAAGATGCTTGTTGCCGATATTTTTAAGATTCCAGTCGGTGTGTCGCTTTCGGTAATTGTGGCCATACTTGCTATTTCAATCGCTGCTTCATTGCGTTGGCCGAAGCAAGGGAAGCTTTTTAATTAAAACGGAAAGTTTTATTTTATGAGAAAATTAACTTACGTTTCATTATACTTAATTTATTTACTGCTAGCTATAGTTTTAGTTGATTATTTTCTTTACCGCATTTACCTTCATAAATTAAATAAAGATGCGCCTTGCGTGAGTTTGCTTTCCGCCATAAAAAACGTTGATGGCCTTACAAAGTCAAGGTTAGGATTTATTTCAACAGATAAAAAAAGCTCTTTTGTAAATTTCAATGAAAAGAAAGAAAGGGGTATTATACGGATAGGCTGTTTCGGTGATTCATTTACACATGGCGATGAAGTTGGCTCCGATCAGGATTACCCAAGTATTTTGCAGGATATTTTTATCAAGGCCGGAAAAAATAATGTTGAAGTAATCAATTTTGGAACCCAGTGGTATGGCTTTAGCCAGTCATTTATGATGTGGAAATATGTTGGTATAAAATATGGCCTGGATTACATTTTATTAGGGCCCGGGATGTTTGATGATATTGAGAGAGAAACATCATTTAACCATACGATGAATACTAAAGCGCAAAATATTTATTACCAGCACGCCAGGTTTGTGCTGGAAAATGGTAACATTAGGTTAGTTGATGTGTATGGAGGTAATTGCAAAGAACGTATGGAAAATTATTTTAGATTCTTTCCCTTGATAAGGTATTTAAGGTTTGATATAAATCCTCCGGCGTTTTTATCCTGTTTAATTCCAGAAGGCCGTAAATTGAACAATCCATTTTATTACAATAAGGGCAGTTTAACGATGGAAGCAGCCGAGATTGACAAACTTCTTATTCTAGAAATGCTTAATAGCGGGAGTAAGGTAATTGCCGGGAATTATTATCCGACTGTTGTCCGTATAGCTAGTACCCTTAAATTTAAAAATTTTAACTTTGTTAAATTTTATCATCCTGAACATTTTCCGTATCTCATGATGTTAGGGCATAATAGCCCGCTTGGGAACCAAATTGTCGCTAAACAGATGTTTGATCTTATCGCTGGAGAAAAAACCAGCCAGTTTGGTGTGATTGATACTGTTGATATTGATAAAGATATGCTGGCAAAGGCTCAAATTGAACAAAGAAAGTTATCTGAATACGCTGATATGAAAATTGAACTAAATGGGTCCGAATGGGGTTCTTTTGTCAAAACACGCAGCAATTACTCTCAGAAAAACGAACAGCCTAATATTAAGGAAAGCACGATTGAATCATTTTTGGCTATTAAGCGTAAAAGCAGTAGCATCCTTGATGCTGTTTTTGTTCCCTTGGGCTTCAAATTAGCAGAAAATTCATCTTTAAAGATCTATATTAATTCTAAGAATCAGAAAAAAAACCTTTATATAGGTAACGTTAGATTATTGAATCCGGGTTTGGGAATTGGGGTGGTTGATCTGGAAGGGATAAGGATTACCAAGCGAAGCATAATTCAGTGCGAGTGTACAGAAAGATTATTAAGGAATGCTTCCGAAGTTAGCATACTTTTAAATGATAAAGAGATATTGCGAGGAGTAAGGAAGAATCAGGAAAATAATTTAGTAGAGCTATGGCCAGTTAGAAATAATCTTATAGTTATTCAGCCAAAGCCCGATAGCCTTATTGATGTGGAAGGGTTAGAGGGGGAAGGCGTTATTTACTTATCGCTTTATACTAAAGATGGTAAAAAACAGGAAATACCTTTTGCCAGATGGATTAAAAATCAGAAGATCGTATCTTTCTGTGATAAGTAATTCTCTAGAATATTTTTTATTGAAGTTTTTATAATACTAGTTTAGAATAAAACAAATAAGTTTACGGGGAGGCCGTAGAAACGGCCTGAGAGTTCTCCGCCACAAATCGTGGCGGACCCGCCAACGTATCAGTGGCGGGTGCGAAATAAGCAGATTACCCGATGCACCTGATCTGGATAATGCCAGCGTAGGGAAAAGTTAGTGTAATGTATCCCTTGTGCATGTGGCATAGGGGATATTTTTTTTGGAGAGGTTTTTGAGGGACAACTACTAAGGAGGCTTTAAATGGCGTTAGATGAAATAAAGATTTCCCGGGCGATTATCGAGTCTTATAGTAAAAAGCTTGTTAAAGCTTTGGATGTTGATGTGGCGATAGTAGGAGGAGGGCCGGCGGGTATGGTTTGCGGGTATTATTTGGCACAAGCCGGGAAAAGCGTTGTTTTATTTGAAAGAAAACTTTCAATTGGCGGCGGAATGTGGGGCGGCGGAATAATGTTTAATGAAATAGTTGTCCAGGAATCTGCTAAGAAAATACTAGATGTATTTGAAATTAAGACAAAGAAGTATGAAGAAAATTATTATTTAGCGGATTCTATAGAAACAGTTTCTACAATTTGTTCAAAGGCAGTTAAAGCAGGATTAAAGATTTTTAATTTGTTAAGCGCCGAGGATGTGATGATCCGGGGGAAAAAAGTTTGCGGGTTAGTCTTGAATTGGACTTCTGTTGAAATGGCTAATTTGCATGTTGATCCGATTACAATGCGCTCAAAATTCGTAGTGGATGCAACAGGACACCCTGCTGAAGTAGCGAGGATTATTGAGAGAAAATCTGGAATCCGCCTTAAAACAAAAACAGGAAAACTTATGGGAGAGCAGTCAATGTGGGCGGAAGTCGGCGAAGAGACAATCGTAAAGAATTCAAAAGAAGTCTGCCCGGGTTTTTATGTTTGTGGAATGTGTGCTAACGCTGTCTTTGGAGGCCCGCGAATGGGGCCGATTTTTGGCGGGATGTTGTTATCCGGAGAAAAAGTTGCGAAAGAGCTGCTCAAGCAAATAGTTCATTCTAGATAAAAAGAGAAGATACTAAATTATTTGTAAAAGTGATTATTAAATAGTTTATAAAGTGGTTTATCGACGAGCAGAGGTCCTATATTTATGCTCAAATTTAGATAGTAAAGTTCTTAAAAAAGTCCGAAAATTTATCTTGACAAGAATAGTTGTCTATCCTATAATTGGTCAGTAAGTCAGTTTAGCTCTTTGTGGAGGAAGTAGCTGTTCTGTCCGCACTTTGAAAAATCGTAATTCCGTGATCATCAAATAATTCGTTGACATCCTTTGTAATACCTATATAATATCTGAATTCGTAACTTGATTTCGGTATGTGTATTTCTGCTGGAAGAGGCAAACCCTACCGGTTTTTCTCATTATGAAGCAGACAGTAGTACCGTTTTAAATAAATAAGAAGAATATTATGGAAAAAGGCGTTTTTAACAGGAGGAAAGCAAAATGAAGAAATTGTTTGGTTTGGTAGCCTTATTGGCTATGGTTTTAAGTTTTTCAAGTGTTTATGCAGATGTTGACTTGTGGGGGGATTACACAGGTCCAGTAACACTAAAGTTTTCAGGATTTACAAATGGGACTATCTATAGCCCAACTTCTGCTCCTAATTTTGATACAATAGAAGATGGCTGGGGTGTTGGTCGCGTAACTAGTGTTTCCGAAGGATTCTCGGGTTCTGGAAATCCTTTATGGGCTTTTGGTCCAACCAGTACATCCGAAGTCACTTATTACTATCATGATATTGTTGATTATGCTGTTGGTGATTTACCGGGTCAGATTCTTTCAAAAGGCGGTGTTTTTGATTTTTATTTGAATCCGGCTGGTAGCTTTAATAATATTAATGCTGCTGATCGTGCAACAGGTTTTACTCAAATTACCGGCGGAACTCCTCTTATGAGAGCTTTCTTAGTACCTGGTATTCTTTTTCCTGATGATACTACAACTACTATTGAGCAAAGCTTGTTTCCTGTTAATGGAGGCGGTGTAATGGGTAATGGAACCGCACTTGCTGCAATTGATCTTACAGGTGTTTGGGATACTGCTTTAGCAAGAGCAATTAACAGCAATGTATTTGCGAATAATGCTGATTTAAGACTTGGTTTTACTATTAGTCCTAACACTGCAGATAATGGTTTTATGCTTGTTCATAATGATCCTGCGAATGCTGTTGTTACTCCCGAACCAATTAGCTCTGCTTTATTCTTATTAGGCGGCGCTGCATTAGTTGGTGGTAGATTAAAAAAGAAAAATCGTAAGGCATAAGTAGTTAGTTAAAAAATACAATTAGGGACAGCCCTTAAAAGCTGTCCCTAATTTTTTTGTCTAAATTAATTTAGAAGTAGAGTTTGGCTTGAGTATAGAAGAGGTTCTGGTAGTCTCCAAATTCACTTTGCTGGCTCCCCCAGAAGATTTGCGCGCCTATACATAAATCAAGATTGGTTGTTGCGTTGCAGCGTATTTCAGGGTTATAAAAACCGCTCCCTTTTTCCAAATCAAAGATAAAATAATTCGCTATCTTTGTAATTCCGGTAAGTTCATATTCCGCTCCGACAGATAAAAGATTCTTAAACATGCTTAATACTTGTTCTGAATAAACAAATGAACTAAAGAATTGTTCAGGGTTATCCTGCGCCCCGCCATTATAAAAATATTCAGCAACAGTATAAAGTTTTGGATTAAAGTTGTGGTCTATTCCTAAGTTTACCCGGGCAAAATCTCTTTGTGTATCATCGCGTGTTGCAGTAATCTCTCCGCGAAATCCTGCTTGTTTAAGGTTTCCGTCAAAGTAAACCCCGAAAGTCCTTTCTTTTCTGTATTCTGCGGCAATAAATCCTAAGTCGTAATCCTTAATCCTTTCAGAAATTTTTACTCCCCAGCCGTTTCTGCTTCGGTTTTTGTAAGGCACATAAAGTAAATTTATAGAAGGTAGGCCTGCAGGAAAAAATTCTGTATTAAGCGCATCAACTCCGACTTGTTCATCCTTTTCTATATCAAGCGGAGAGACAGGATTAAAGATATCAAGGGTATGGTAAAAACGCATGCGCGACCAGTCAATTGCCTGCTTACCGGCGGTTACATGCATTTTATCACTCGTGTATTTTACGTATCCTCTGTAAAGCAGATGTTCCCAGTAGAAATGATCTTTGTCGCTTATTACTCTGTCTGCATCTAAGAAAGCAAGATTCTTCTGGTTCTTTTGCCTGATTAAATCAAAATCCGGGGTTTTTGAGAAATCGTTAAAGATCATGTTGTTATCATAAATAAAATGAAAGAGCAGGTTATCGCTGGGTTTGTATTTTGCATCCAAGCGTAGGCGGTTAGTGTCAGAATAGTAACCTTGTTTTGTGTCTAAAGTTTTGGAAGTTGTGAAGATGTTTTTGTAGTATCCGCCCAAAGAGAATTCTTTTGTTTCAAAAAGTGAGGCTTGCGCAATATTGCAGCTTAAGAAGAGAAAAACTAGAAGGGAAAGGTAAGTTTTATTGAATTTTGCCATCATGCAGATGATAGACTGTGTCAGCTTTATCCATTACAAGCTGGTCGTGAGTTGAGAAGAGGAATGTGATTTTGTGTTCACGATTAAGCCGGTGCATAAGTTCAATAAGCTCTCCGGCAGTAACGGAGTCAAGGTTTGCCGTTGGCTCATCAGCTAAAATCAGAGAGGGGGTAGTAGCAAGTGCGCGGGCAACTGCAACACGCTGTTGCTGTCCTCCGCTAAGTTGATTGGGATGTTTGTGCCGTAAGTCAGCAATATTTAATTCGGAAAGCAGGCTGATTGCTTTTGCCTGCCTTACTTTTGGTGAAACTCCTTGAAGCAATAATACATATTCAATATTTTCTTGTGCAGTAAGCTGATGAAAGAGATTATAGGCCTGAAAAACAAAGCCTATTTCTTTAAGGCGGAACTGGTAGAGTTTTTTAAGTGGGATATTGGTGATTTCAGTTCCATTAAAAATAATCGATCCGCTGGTTGGTGCGTCGAGGGCTCCGATTAGATTAAGCAAAGTAGTTTTTCCTGAGCCGGAAGGGCCTGCCAAGGTAGCAAAGTCGCCTTTTTTAAGCGTTAAATCAATTCCGCGCAAAGCCTCGGTAGTTACGCCTGTTTTTTCAACGTAATGTTTTGTTAGGGATTTAACTTCAACTAAATTTTGCATAATTATATGTGGTAAATTGCTTCTACCGGTTTTAAATTTGCAGCTCTGTATGCCGGATAAATGGAAACAATTATACTTGTTATTAATACTGTTGCGCCGTATTGCAGTAAGAATCCGGGCGCTAAGCGGGTATAAATAATTGAGCCGGTGTAATAGCTGTTAAGCGCAGTTGAAAACATAGATAAATCAATTCCGCGTGAGCCAAAATATATTATAGAAATAATCCCGATAAAATATCCGGTTGCAACCCCAATTAAGCCTAAGAGAAGGGACTCAAGGCCTACCATTTGCATTATTAAATTTGGTTTTGTCCCTAACGCAAGCATAATACCGAATTCGCGCGTGCGTTCAAGAATACCCATAAGAAGTGTATTTAAAATTCCCGCTGCTACTACTAAAAGCACGATAAGAAGGATAATATTAATGAAGGCAACATCAAATTCAACCCATTGAATTACAATTGGGGAGATTTCCTGCCAAGGGAGGACTTCAAGTTCGTTATTATTAAGGTTTGTTTTGATTGTATTTGCAATTTCTTTGGCTTTCTCAACGTTATTTAAGCGAAGAGCAATTTCTGAAATGCGGCCGTCCATTACAAAAAGCTCTTGGGCTGCCTTAAGGGTGATAAGCGCAAAGCCCTTATCAATTTCATCGGCTCCAGTATCAAGAAACCCGCTGATACGATAAACCCCGCTGGCAAGGCTTCCGTCAAATCCCTGCCCCATAATTACAATCTTATCGTTAAGTTGGGCTTTAAGAATTGCTGCTAAGGATTTTCCAATAACAATTTCATTATCATTCGTGAGAAATTTTCCTGTTTTGATTCGTGTATTTAGTTTGGTAACTTTAGGTTCGTTTTGCGGGTCAACTCCTATAAGCAGGGCTCCTGTTGAGCCTTCTGTTGAACTTAAAAGGACTGATTCTTTGATACGCGAGGAGGTTGTGATTACTCCTGTGGTATTTTTCAGAGTTTCGCTTAAGGAATTGTCTTGAGCTAAATTTTTTACAAGGCTCATATTAGCATGAAAACCTTTTTTATGGATTTGAATGTGCCCGCTTGCAAGGTCAGTATAATTTTCAATCATCTGGTAATGTGAGCCATCTACAAAAGCACGGACAAAGAGGAGGCTGGCAAAGCCAATTGCAATGGCAGAGATTGTGATGAATGAGCGGTATTTATTGCGGGTAATATTACGCCAAGCTATTGTGAAGAGTAATGGCATTATCGTTTTAAGTTGGCTAAACTGAAAACTTCTTCTTTTACAGGTTTATTGTAAGTTACATCTATTACTTCAATTACTGTGGAGTTATTCTCTTTTACTAAAGAACGCATGGTCCAGGTTGTTGGAATTACGCGGTCAGACATTTTTTTCGGGTTTGTGTATTCTAATGTTTTAATGAGTTTACCGCGTTCATCATAAAACTCTTCTCTAAGCGGCATAAAACCGTCTTTTTTTACCCAGAAAATAAGCATTCCCCACGTAACTGCAGCTTCCGGTTTGGGGGTAAGTTTAATCTTATAAGCAGGCTCGTTGTTAATTGTTTCTTCGTTTATGATTTCGTGAGTATAATCGTTTACGACGCTGCTTTCTTTGACTAAATCATCGTTAGTAAAGTCGCTTCCCATCCATGATTGCAGCATCATTGAGGGAGGGATTTTGATCGTGCGTTCAACTTTTGGCAGGTAATTCCACATATTGCTGTCAATGCGCAAAGTTGTAATTCCTGCTTCTTTAACTGGAGATTTGATGCGGATGAAAGATTTATTCCTGTCTTTTGAGATTGCATCAAGCTCTAAGACTCTGGTCCAGTTGGCAGTCGTGACAGTCATTTTATAACTGCCGCTAGAAGTATCCCCTCGCAAAAGGTCATCTCCTTGTTTAATCATATCTTTAGCAGAAGTTTCTGCAAAGCATACGGAGGCAGAGAGGAGGAGGAAAGATAAGAATAAACTTAAAGCTGACTTAGGCGTAGCTAAATTTTCTTTCATAATCAACTTCCATAAAATAAGGAAAAGTGTTGTAAGTGTAAAAGATAATATTTAGAGGTGCTTCGGAGTAGCGGCGCATTGCCACAGCCATTTTTTCTTTAACAATATCATTTAGTTGTTTCCCTTTCCTCAGTTGGATAAAAATATTTATGTGTGAATCTTGAGGAATAAGCTTGAAGGCTCCGGTAACTTGTGAGGCAAGTTCAAAATCAGAATAAATTGCCTCTTTTACTTCTTCAGGGAAAAGTGAGATGCCACCAACTTTGACATTTTGTCCACGGCCAAAGATAGAAATAAGGGGGAGCTTTAATTCAGGCATTAAGGCTTGTAGTCCAAGAGAGGAGAGGATTGATTTAAGTTTGTTGTAAGGAATAATTTTTCCCAAGTCCCCGGTTTTGTAACGCAACAACGGAATTTTCATTTGTTTGCTGAGCATTGAAATAACGATGTGATTTTGGCCAAACTCGGCAGGTATTTCTTCAATATAGGTGCGATGTGGGTAATAAACAAAAAGCATAGGGCAGACTAAAGTGCCTTTGCCGAAAAGCGCTTCGCGGAATTGCTGGTTAGTGTGAGCTAACCTGCGCAGTGCCATTGTGTTTTTTGTTTCATGAAAGATATTTAAGTCAAGTTCGGCAACCCCCATTGAAGAGCCGATAATCCCCGGGCTTTGCGGGTTATTCAAGTCTATGCCCATAAGATGCGCGATATAATTACGGTAATTTTCCGCAATTCCTTCTTCTCCGGTAATAAGGCTAAAACAGCCTTTCTTCCAGTTAATTCCTTGGTAATCCGCGCCGTCTTCAATAATTTTTTTAAGAAAGGAGCCTTCGCCGACAAGAACTGTTTGTTCAAAAAGATGAGAGAATTTCTTGATTACTGCCCAGACCATGTCTTCTCGGGTGCTGGTTTCCGCAATGGTAAGGCTGGTATTTACTTTTACCCCCATAGGCAGGCAGTTTATCAGTAAAGATTTTTTTTTGTCTATGTTAAAGGTGTAATTAAGCCCAAAGTCAATTGATTTGCTTGAAGTTTTAAGGTTTTCATTTGTGTTAACCCCGAATGAGAATATTCCTGAGTGTCCGGAACTCGTTAGCAGAGACTTAACGTTATTAAAATTCCCATCAAGGCATAAGTCAAGAATCTCATTTTCCTGAAAAGTGTTTACTTTGTCTAAGAAAGGGGCGTTTGCGATAAAACTTTTAATATCTTTGATGGAGGCTGGGTTAATTTGTTTTACGGCAAGTAATTTGCTATATGCAGGGGAGCGAATTGCTGCTCTTTGGAAGGTTGCAAGAACGTTTTTTTCGCTAAATCTTAAAAGTGATTCAGGGTCAGTTGATTTAAGAAGGTTTATAAGTTTCTTTCTTTTGTATTTTTCCAATTGCGTGGATAAATAACTAAGCATAGGCTTATTATAAAGGTATAATTTGATTCCGTCAAGAATTAGCAATCAGATTGCATGTATTCTTCTTGCTGTGAGCCTTCTAAATGAATCTGCCGTCTTTTCTCGCTCAAGGTAGATTTTGCCCCTTCGGGGCCGCCAAAGGTTTTTCGCATTTCGGTGGCTGCTGAACTCGCGCCTCGTGTTCTCACTCGGCGCTCGAACAGCATCGCCATCCCGATATTGCCGCGCCCTATCGGTCGCGGCATCGGGATTCCCTCAATGCTCAAGCTGCTTTGGCTAAAATCTACATTCGCTCGAAAAGCCGACAGATTCATTTAATAGTAAGTGTTTCAGCGGATGCCTTGGCTTGGTTCGCAGCAGGGCTTCCGGAAATTCGAGCGGGCATG
>JAQURX010000018.1 GCA_028715415.1 Candidatus Omnitrophota bacterium
CGATGATACGGCAGTATCACATGCGCTAAAGGAGAAATTTTAAGCCGGCCGTCAATATTAATCCCCCATTGGCTTAAGCTTTTAATCTCTTTATCAAGCATCTCAGGGTCAACTACCACGCCGTTTCCAATACAGCAAATCTTTCCTTTATGTAATATTCCCGAGGGGATAAGATGAAATATATACTCATTGCCCTTGACTACAACTGTATGCCCCGCATTACTCCCGCCCTGGTAGCGTGCAATATAATCAACTTTTTGCGATAGTATATCTATTACCTTACCCTTGCCTTCATCTCCCCACTGTGCGCCAACTAAAATTATATTCATTAATTTAGCCTCATAAATTAAAAAACTGTTTAAGCCTGCTTACGGATTCATGGTAAAAATCTTTTTTGCTACTTCAGGATATTTCGCGATAAACTTAAGCTCATCATCAACCAGCGGTTTCTGATTATGGACATTCGCGTAACGCACCAACTCCAAGACCTTCGTCGCTTCCGCATCATTCTGAAATTCAAGCTCTAATTTCTCATATACATTTCTAAAACCCTTAATACCTGAATATTCACCGGCAGTAATCTTCCTGCCTGTCTCAATTATTTCCGGCTCTCCCCTACCTAACTCTTCATAATCGTAGAGCTCATAATTTCGCCTGTCTTTCAAAGCTCCGTCGGCATGGATCCCGGACTCATGTGCAAATGCATTTGCCCCAATCCCCGGCTGATTTATTGGAATTGGCACACCAAAAGCATAAGAAGCATATTTACATGTCTTCCATGCAGCTTTTAGATTTACATTTTCATCAAGGCAATACTCCGACATCCCATTGCCATATTTAATAGCTAAAATTACCGAAACTAAATCCGCGTTTCCCGCACGCTCACCCATCCCATTAACACAAGTATTAATATAAGCGTCGCACCCTGCATCATTAGCTGCCTTGGCCCCTGCTAAAGAATTAGCCACAACAAGGCCTAAATCATTATGACAATGAACCTCTATAGGCATTGAAACAGCCTCTGCTAAAACTTTTATCCTTTCATAGATTGAAAATGGAGTATCAGCTCCCAGGGTATCACAATAACGGATCCTGTCTGCCCCTGCTTCTTTTGCTGCAACAGCAAATTCTGTCAGATAATCCAATTTTGTCCTAGAAGCATCCTCGGCATTTACACCAATTGACTCAAGGCCAGAGTCGCGCCCTGTTTTAACTGCTTCCACCATTTCATTAATTACTGACTTATGGTCAAGCTTTCCTTTAAATTTATGGATAATCATCTGGTCAGAAGTAGACATAGACATATTCATATGCTTAATCTCTGGAACCATTTTAAAAGCAGTCTTGACATCTTCCTTGGTAGCACGAATCCATCCACTTAGCCTGATAGGAAACAAAGCTTTTGCTTTTACCAACTCCAGGTTGGCATTTAAATAATTTGTCTCGTGGCGCGTTACGGGAAAACCAAACTCAGACTGGAAAACGCCCATTTCATTAAAATACAAATTCAGCATCGTTTTTTGCAGCTTGGACAAACAGATACGCGAAGTTTGCACTCCGTCGCGGTTAGTTACGTCAATAAGATAAACCTTTGGTTTTTTCATATAATCACCTCTTTAATATTTTCTTTAACTCTTCTTTGGAAGGAACGCCCTTAGTGGCAAATATTTCCTGATTATCCATTAGATAAGCCGGGCCGAACATAGCCTGAATCTCTTTATTAAGCCCGATATTGTTTTTTAAAAGAACTGCTCCTTCTTGGCCTTTTGCGCAATTCTTAATTTTATTAACATCCAATCCTGCTGCGCAATCCTCCCACCAAGAACTTGAAATATTCTGCGCGCGGCAAGTTAAATAATCCCAGAATTTCTCCGGGTAATACTTCTGCACGCAAACAGCGCGCTCATACTCTTCAACCTCAAACCTCCCAGCTGCAGCATCAAACTGCCCATTATTATCAACCGCCAAAAAATGTATGTTAGGGCTAAATTCCTTAACTATTCCCAATAGTTTTTCTGTATCTTTATTATATAAACTTAAGAATAAATCAAGAGTGCCTTTTGTTTTCTTCCTTTCTAGAAAATAAGATACTCCGCTTGCCTGCGGCTTAAGCAAATAATACTCACCCCGGGCATCCAAATTAGCTTTAAACGCAGTAAAATTCTTATCATTTTCAATTTCTTTCCCAAACAGATAAGCCGGCAAGCCAGAAATTACATATTGCTTTATCATATCAAGCGATCTCTTATCATCCGGATAATTAACGTAAGTTACGGCTAACCCGGGAAAATACCTTTTTAAAGACTCCACAACAGGCGCAGGATTACATGTAACACAGGCCTTGCTGGTTATAACCGTTAACTTAAGCTTAGCCGGCTGTGAAAAACTACAACTGGCATTAAGGGTTCCTGCGTTATTACAAACACCAATCATTCCTTCTTTTTTACAATTAGAATCGGAAAAACATTTCGGCAATATTGAAAGAATCTCTTTATCGTAGGAGATTTTATCGGATAACCTGATATTCTCAACTTTAAAATCCGAAATCTTTTTATTATTAAAAGAAAATGTCATCTTGCTTAACTTGCGCCCCTGCCAGATGGGGTAAGTAATGAAACAACCATCAATATTTTCAAAAACAGGTTCTTCTTTAGGCCGGGAGCTGCCCATGATAAGGATATCAACCCCTTTTACTTCTTTTATTAAATTTAAATCCTCCAGCTCATTCTGCTGGCTTAAGAGCAAAATCACATCCACGCCTTTTTTTCTTAATTCCGATATAGCGCCTGTTAATGCGGATTTCGGCTCAACAAATTTTAACCCTTCTGCCTTTTGCCTCGCATAGATGGAGATTAAACCAACAATACCTATCTTTACCCCTGAAACATCCTTAATAATATAAGGAAGGATCTTATCGTTTTCAATATTGCAGGATAAAAGAGGTAAACCACTATTCGCTATATTATCTTGGAAGAACTCTCTACCAAAATTAAATTCTTCATCCCCTACTGCAACAGCATCATACTTCATTAACTGCATTGCTTTTATGGCAACCTTGGTTCTATCTTTATCTAGCTGCGTATTCAAAGAATACTCGTCGAGCTGGCCTGAACCCGTAAACCCTCCAGAATCAACGAGCAGAGCCTCAGGATATTGCTTCTTTAATTGCTTAATAAGCGTTGCTCTTCTTGCCACGCCGCCATCCGGCTCCTTAGGACAACTGCAAGGATAAAGCATGGCATGCGTATCTCCGGTAAACAATACCGTGATTTCTTTGGCAAAGCAATTAGATGCAAAAACCAAAACACAAAAAGCAAAAATTAGATTTGGAATTAAGAATTTTAATTTTTGAACTATACTCTTGCCTTTTGTATTTTTAATTCTCATGTCTTTATCACCCTCACAGTCAGAATATTCTCTAATTTTCTTATCTTATCCTGTATTTCCGGTGAAACCGCACTATCAACATTTAATATGCTAACCGCCTTCCCTCCCGGCTCATCCCTGCCAAAGGTCATTGCCGCAATATTGATATTGTGTTTACCTAAAAGCGTGCCTAAATTTCCTATAAGCCCGGGCCTGTCCCAATTTTGTATGAAAATCATCTCTCCTACGGGATAAAGCTCAACATAATATTCATCAATTTTTACGACTCTCGCTTGCTTATTAGCAGAAAGCGTCCCGGATATTTTCTTGACCTCTTTATCTGTTTTGATCTCTAACTGGATAAGGTTAACAAATTCGGTTTCCTTGGAAATCTTTGATTCTTTAATCTTAATGCCTCTTTCTTTGGCAAGCGAAACAGCATTAACAAAATTGACTGTTTCCTGCATAATAGGAGAAAGGACGCCTTTTACCAATGCCATAGTAAGAGGGCTTAAATCATACTGGATAATTTCTCCGCCATAATTTATATTTATTTCCTGGAAACGGCCTTCCGTCAATTGACTGGTAAACATCCCTAATTTCTCAGCTAAATTTATATATGGATCAAGCAATTTGCAAACTTCAGCCTCAATACAAGGGTAATTTGCCGCGTTACGTATTCCTTTACCTAATAATGCATCGCGCACTATTTCAGCTACTTCAATTGCCACGTTAACCTGCGCTTCCTCAGTAGAAGCTCCCAAATGCGGAGTAACGACAACGCTATCTAGTTTCAAAAACTCACTATCCGGAGAAACGGGCTCCTGTTCAAAGACATCAATTGCTGCCCCCGCAACTTTACCTTCCTTAATAGCTTTGGCTAAAGCAACTTCATCAATAATCCCGCCTCTTGCGCAATTAATAACGCGTACCCCTTTTTTCATCAAAGCAAATTCTTTATCAGAAATCATATGCTTGGTCTCATCCGTCAAAGGAGTATGTACGGTGATATAATCCGAACGTTCAAATAATTCTTTTAATTCAACTACTTCTATTCCTAAATTCTCTGCAACTTCCTTGGAAAGAAACGGGTCGTAAGCTAATATTTTCATTCCAAAAGAAAGAGACCTTTTGGCTACTTCTCTTCCTATTCTGCCAAAACCAACCACACCAAGCGATTTACCATAAAGCTCAACACCCATGAATTTTGAACGCTTCCATTCGCCCTTTTTCATAGAGGCATTTGCCTGGGGGATATTCCTGGAAAGCGCCAGGATCATACTCATGGTAAGTTCTGCAGTAGACATGGTATTTCCCGAAGGAGTATTCATTACAATCACACCCTTCTGTGTCGCAGCATCCAAGTCAACATTATCAAGCCCGACGCCAGCCCGACCAATTGCTTTTAATTTGAGAGCAGCCTCAACTATATCCTTGGTAACTTTAGTTGCACTTCTTACAATAAGCGCATCATAATCTCTAATTACTTCTCTAAGGGCATCGGGTTTAAGGTCAGTCTTAACATCAACCTGAAATTCTTTTACATCCTTAAGAATCTTTACTCCTTCTTCAGATAAAGCATCACTAATAAGTATTTTGTACATCTTAAAATTCCTCCGATTCAATTACATTTAGCTCAAGAATATTTCCTGAGCCGCTTTAACACCAGCACCCAAATCAAATTTATATCCCATCTTGTTTAATACTTTCTCTAAACAAGAAATCCCGACGATAATGTCAAATTCTTCAATAAATCCCATGTGGGCGAAACGAAATACTTTCCCTTTTAACTCAGCCTGGCCTCCGGCAATAGTTACCTTATAGGTATCCCTCATGGTTTTAACCAATTTCTCTCCGTCTATCCCCTGCGGGACTTTAACTGAAGTTACGACGTCACTAGCAGCTGTTGGAGCAAATAATTCCAACCCCAAAGCTTTCATCGCAGCTCTCGTTGCATCTGCCATTTTTTTGTGGCGAGCGAAAATATTCTCCAATCCGTCTTCACGCATGATTTTTATCGCCTCAGCCAAAGCAATCACCAGAGAAATCGCCGGAGTAAAAGGCGTATCAGTGCTCTCCCATGCTTTTTTTGCTTTATTTAAATTAAAGTAATACTTTGGGCATTTAGAAACAGCTACCTTTTCCCAAGCTTTTTTGCTTACTGAAATAAAAGCTAAGCCCGGAGGAAGCATTAACCCTTTTTGCGAACCCGAAACACAAACATCCACATTCCAGGCGTCTGTCTTTAAATCAATAGCGCCCAAACCGCTGATTGCATCAACAACTAAAACACTATCGGAGTTCTTCACGACCTTACCAATAGCTTCTATATCATTGGCTACACCGGTAGAGGTTTCACAAAGAGTGGTAAAAACAGCTTTTATCTTTGGGTTAGCCTTTAACCTCTTTTCAATCTCTTGAGCACTAACTGCTTTACCCCATTCCACATCTATAACTTCCGCGTTAATACCATAGGCTTTGCAGATTTCCGTCCATCTCTCGCCGAACTTTCCTCCTTGCACAACCAATGCGGAATCTCCGGATGACAAAAGATTTACAACTGCCGTCTCCATTGCGCCGGTTCCCGAAGAAGTCAATATATATACATCTCCCGTAGTTTGAAAAACATATTTTAAACCCTCACCAACTTCTTTTAGTATCGCCTGAAATTGCGGGGTTCTGTGGTGGATAATCGGTTTTGCCTGCGCTTCACATACCTCAGGAGGCAGTGGGGTAGGCCCTGGTGTCAATAAATAGTTCTTTCTCATTGATATCCTCTCTCTAGTTTTAATTAATTAGGTTTAACTTTTCTTTTTTCCGGGGACAATTACTTCATCAACTAATCCATAATCTTTTGCTTCTTGTGCCGACATAAAATAATCCCTGTCGGTATCTTTAACGAGCCTATCTAACGGCTGGTTTGTATGGTTGGCTAAGATTTCATTAAGCCTATCACGCATCTTTAAAATTTCTTTAGCATGACGCGATATATCCTCCGCTGCTCCCTGAACTCCACCCCAAGGTTGATGGATCATAATCCTTGAATTTGGGAGAGTGTGGCGTTTGCCTTTTGCGCCTGCGCATAGAAGTAACGCGCCCATGCTGGACGCCTGCCCTATGCAATAAGTAGCTACATCGCATTTTACAAACTGCATAGTATCATATATTGCAAGGCCGCTTGTTACTGAGCCGCCCGGAGAATTAATATAAATATTTATATCTTTATTGACATCTTCCATCTGAAGAAATAGCATCTGTGCGATAATAAGATTCGCCACATAGTCATCAATAGGGGTGCCGATAAAGATTATCCTGTCTTTTAATAGGCGAGAATAAATATCGTAAGCCCTCTCGTAACCACGCGAGGTTTGTTCAATTACCATAGGAACTAATACTTGCGCTTTTTCATTCATTTTAACCTCCCTGTCTGTCATTCCCGCGAAAGCGGGAATCTACGCTATTAAGTGGATCCCTGCTTCCGCAGGGATGACATTATCCCTCTAAAACCTTCCAATCAGCTTCTTTAAACAACAACTCAATAACGTGATGCGGCATATGATCATCATTTGCAATATTTTCTTTTTTTGCTATCTCTGCTAAAACCAGATAAACCTGAACCTGGCGCCTTGCTTCCGGCTCAAGGTTCTTCCTTAAATTATCTTCCTCTTTCTCTATTTTTTCACGAGGGATGCCCTTCATGGCAAAATCAATCTTTGTCTGCCTTAACAAATCTTCCAATTGCCTGCTGACTAATGTTTCAGGAATCTTAAAATCAAGGTCCTTAAGCACGCTATCTATAAGCCCTGTCTCTATCTTTTGGCGTTGTTCATTCTGTTTCTGCAGGAATAATTGTTTTTCTATGGTACTTTCTAATTCCGCTAAGCTTGGGTATCCTAAACTACGCGCAAAATTATCATCAACAGCATCAACTTTGTGCGATTCTTTCAATGAATCCAAATAGCGTTTTATATCATCAGCCGAAACAGCTGATTTCTTATATTCAATCTTAATGCCTTTATATTTCTTAACGTTAATCTCCGGCATTACTTCAACCGTTGCCTTAAAAACCAAAGATTCCCTTTCTAATTTCACATCTGTTATATTCGGCATGTCTATAACAGAAATTGATTCATTCTTCACTGCCTGGTCGTATAATTCAGGAACGAGCTCTTTTAACACCTGCTCATTTGCATGCCCAAGGAATTTCTTCTCAAGCATATCCTGAGGCACATGCCCGGGCCTAAACCCCGGAACCTTTGCTTCCTGGCCGATTTTTTTAAATACCTCATCAAACTTATTTTTTACTATTTCACCGCTTACTTCAATATTAATTTCAACTTTCCCGCCTTCCAACTTCTTGACTTCTGTTTTCATGACTTTCCTTTCTTTGAACCTAGAGGAAGCAAAAGCTATTATAAGTTTATCTTGATAACCTTTATCAATTCAACTCTTTGACTCTGCAACTTTAGGTTACACTTTTTTTATTGTTTTTACATCCTGAACTTCTCACCCAAATACACTGAACGCGCCTGAGGATTATTAATAAGCTCAGTTGCAGAACCAGAGATAAGTATCTTTCCGTCTGCAATCAGATATGCTCTATCAGTTATTGAAAGAGTTTCTCTTACATTGTGATCCGTTAATAAAATCCCAAGCCCTTTTTCTTTTAGTTCTTTTATAATCTCCTGCGCTTCGGAAACAACAATCGGGTCAATTCCTGAAAATGGTTCGTCCAAAAGGATAAAAGACGGATTTGTTACCAAAGCACGAGTAATCTCCAAGCGCCTTCTTTCTCCTCCTGATAATGTATAAGCCTTATTTTTTGCAAGATGAGCGATGTTTAACTCTTCAAGCAGGCTTTCCAGCCGGCGCTTCCTTTCAGGCTTGTTAATCGGAAGTGTTTCCAATATCGCCATAATATTCTCGCTTACAGTAAGCTTGCGGAAAATAGAAGGCTCCTGTGCAAGATATCCTATGCCATAACGGGCACGATCATGAATAGGTAAATTAGTAATATCATAATTATCAAAGATAATCTTCCCTCTATTCGGGGGAATAATGCCTACAACCATATAGAAAGTTGTGGTTTTCCCTGCTCCATTCGGGCCCAACAAACCAACTATCTCTCCACGCTTAACTAAAATATCAACACCCTTGACTACTTCCCTACCGTCGTAGGACTTGGCTAATCCTTTAATTTCCAAAAGATGCATTGCCCATGCCCTCCGAAGAATATAAGATTAATTTTGGCCTTCCGGTCAACACAAGCTTCCTGTCGGTTGCACTATAAATTGCCTCCTGGCTATAAGAAACATTTTCACCTCTTACAACCTTGACGTTGCCACGGGCAATTATTTTATCAATCTTACTGTTCATAACACTCGCATTTTCCGGATTTTTATCAGAAGCTTCTTTTACTTCCTTTTTCTTTTCATCTTTTCCTGATGAAAGAAAATAAATATCCATTCTATCAGCAAAGATCGTTGAATCTTCCCTCTCAACCTTAACATTATTATTAAAAATAGCTATATTCTTTTCATAATCTATTTCCAATGGGCCGTCACAATTGATAGTAATTTTCTCTTTTACGTCGGATCCCTTGCCTTTTTCTGCAGGAAGAATGTCAACTTGAACATCCTTTTCTAAAGCTACCTTCTTAAGGCTCGGCTCGCCTTTTGCGCCTTTGGCTACCGTAATCATATTATCTCTTTTAATATTCACAACATCCGGAGTGGAGACTTGCTGGTTTTTCCTATCCCAATCAAGAGAATCGGTAGTCATCTTGGTTCCGGTAGTAGTCGTGATAACTACGTTATCTTCCAAATGCACCTTCCCGTCAGCTTTATTAAAATCCCCTTTATCAGCGGTTAACTTGATATCTTCCTCTTTTCCATAGAGATTCCCCGTTACGTCATTAAGTTTTACATTTTGATCAAAGATATCGGCGGTCTTGCCGGCAATATCCCATGATTTTTTGCCTCTTTCTCCATAGCCTGCGATAGAAAAATCATTAATCTGCTGGTCAGAGGCCTGATTAGCAGTTTCATTAGCAGGGCTATTCTTTTTTTCTGCGCAGAATGCAAAATTTGAAATATTTAAAAAGATGACTATTAATAAAAACTTTTTAGATATCATAGATTTTAAGAATCTCCTCCCACTTATTCTGCGCTTTGAGTATAAGCTCTGCAATCTCGCGCACCGCACCTCTACCCCCTGACCTTAATGTAATATAGGAAGCTGCTAACTTGATTTCGGCAGCGGCGTTAAAAACTGCAATTGGAAACCCCACCCTCTTCATAAGGCAAAGGTCAACCAAATCATCCCCGGCAAAACAAACCTGCTCTAAACTAACCGCATATTTTTTTAGAATCTTATCAAGAACTTTTGTTTTCGGCGAAACATCCTCAAAAACTTCCGCAACCTTCATATCGCGTGCTCGCGGCTTGATTGCCCGAGACCCCTTAGCAGTAATTAAAATGGTTTTAATCCCTGCTTTGTATAACGCGTATACCCCCATCCCGTCATGCACATCAAAAAACTTCATATCACGGCCATGGGAATCGTAGATTATCCTTCCGTCCGTTAAGACTCCATCAACATCCAAAAGCAGAAGTTTAATGTTCTTTAGTTTTGCTAAAACTGACTGATCTATTCTTAAAACCATTTTCTTTTACTTATGCAAGCCCTGCTCTTAAAAGATCCTGTACATCAAGAAGTCCGACTGGGCGCATTAAATTATCCACCACAGGGACCTCATCAATTTTCTTGCTCTGCATTATCCGCATTGCCTCAACAGCCAGCATTTCTTTATTTACAACAGTTGGATTCTTAGTCATTACATCTTTAATTAATCTCTTTGGCAAACCCTCATCAATTTCCAAATGCCGCCTCAAATCCCCGTCTGTAAAGATCCCTTTGAGTTTTCCTGTTTTATCTACAACAGCCGCAGAGCCTGCCCGGGCATGAGTAATTTTCATCAAAACCTCGGAAACTTTCTTTTCTTCGCTTACAACCGGGTTTGCCGGCCCTTTACGCATAATATCTTCTACTTTCAAAAGCAAACGCCTGCCTAAAATCCCTCCGGGATGAAAAAAAGCAAAATCTTTTTCTTTAAAACCCTTTAATTCCAAAAGGCAAACTGCCAATGCATCTGTCAAAGCAAGGGTGGCGGTAGTGGAAGCAGTCGGCGCAAGGCCTAATGGACAAGCCTCTTTTTTTACTGAAGCGTCCAACGATACGTCGCTATATTTAGCTAACAAGGATTTTGGGTTCCCTGTTAAAGAAATTATTTTAGCGCCTATTTTCTTTAGAATTGGCAATAGCTGCTTCATTTCATCGCCAATACCGCTATTAGAAATTATAACTACTATATCTTCTGGGGTAACCTTTCCCAAATCGCCATGGATTGCTTCGGCAGTATGCAAAAACAGGCTGGGTGTCCCTGTTGAAGCTAAAGTAGCGGAGAATTTCTGGGCAATAATCCCGGTTTTTCCCATCCCGCTGACAACTACCCTGCCTTTTGATTTTAAAATCAAATTTACTGCCTTCTCAAAATCCGGGCCAATCTTCGGCTTTAAAGCCCTTATTGCCTCTGCCTCAATATCTAAAACTTCTTTTGCCCTTTTAATTATATTTTTTTTCATAGCCATTTATTTCAATGCTTTTTCTATTTTCTTAACCTGTGCCAATAAAATCTCCAGTGTCTTTAAATTTATCATATTCGATCCGTCGCAAGGAGCTTTGTCCGGATCAGGATGCACTTCTAAAAATAAAGCGTCAATACCAAAAGCAACTGCCGCGCGTGCCAAGGCTTCAACAAATTCTCTCTGGCCTCCTGAAGATTTTCCTTTTCCTCCGGGCAGCTGGACACTATGTGTTGCATCATATACAACCGGATAGCCAAATTCACGCATTATCTTAAGGCTCCTAAAATCAGAAACGAGATTATTGTAACCAAAGCTAACTCCCCGCTCGGTAATCAATATAGAACTATTTCCCGCCTTCTCCACCTTCTTTATTATCGGCAAAATATCCCAAGGAGCCAAAAACTGCCCTTTCTTGATATTGATGACTTTGCCTGTCCGGGCAGCAGCAACGACAATATCAGTCTGGCGGCAGAGTAAAGCCGGGATTTGAATTATATCTAAAACACTTGCCGCTTCAGAAATTTCTCTCTGGCAATGGACATCGCTTAAAATCGGCAAGCCTAATTCCCGTTTAACCTTTGCTAAAACATTTAAACCGCTTTTTAAACCCGGGCCGCGATAAGATTCACAAGAAAGCCTGTTAGCCTTATCAAAGCTGGATTTGAAAATAAACGGGACATTGGATCCTTCTGCAATCTTCTTAATTTTCTTAGCCGTTTCAAAACAGTGCTCTTCTGATTCAATAACGCAAGGCCCGGCTATCAGAACCAAAGGATTCTTCCCGCCAATTTTTATATTTCCTACTTTGATCTGTTTTGTATTCATAATTACTTATTAAAAAGATTAAACAGGATTATTCTTAAGGAAATGTTTAACTTTCTCCAAATCCTCTGGGGTATCCACCCCTATACTGTCATGCTTTGTCTCAATAACTTTTATCCGGAAACCTTCCTCCAAAACCCTTAACTGCTCAAGACGTTCTGTTTTCTCAAGGCTAGAGGGCGGAAAATTCTTAAAAGTAAATAAAAAATCTTTAGTATATCCGTACAAACCGATATGTTTATAATAAACCGGATTTTTTACTTCTGAGCTCTGCGGCCAATAAGGAATGGTGGCGCGCGAAAAATATAAAGCAAAATTATTTTTATCCACCACAACCTTAACAACATTTGGATCGTTAATTACAGAAAAATCCTCTATGCGCTTCATAATAGTCGTCATGGAAATCTTTTTATTATCTATAAGCGCCTGCGCCACAGAATCAATCATCATAGGATTAATAAGCGGTTCATCCGCCTGGATATTTACTACAATCCGCACATCCAAAGGGTTGATTACTTCACATATCCTATCCGTGCCACAAACATGCCCCTTGGAAGTCATTACTACCTTTGCACCAAATTCTTTAGCAACATCCGCAACCAATTCATTATCACAAGCAATAATTAAATCATCGAGGGTAAGCGCCTGTTTTGCTCTTTCCCAGACGTGCTGTATCATCGGCTTTCCAAAAATATCAGCCAAAACCTTGCCTTCAAATCTGGTAGAAGAATACCTTGCGGGAATCACGCCTACTACATTCATTTAACTTAACCTCTCTACAAGTTCTTTTCTATCCGTAACAGCAGTTCCAAGTTTTCCAACTACAATACCGGCTGCATAATTAGCAATGTGGGAAGCTTCAACAAAACTTCCTCCGGAACAAATGCTTAATGTAAAAGCACTGATAACAGTGTCTCCCGCACCCGAGACATCAAAAACTTCCTGCGCGACTGTCGGGATATGTGTTACCGAACCGCTTCTTTCAAACAACCTCATGCCATGTTCGCCCAAAGTAACTAAAATAGATTCTAATTCCAGGTATTCAATTATCTGACGAGCGGCAATATCAACATCTTTATCAGTGAATAATCTATCGCTATTTAACTTGAATTTATTTGTAGTATCGGTAATCTTAAGGTTTCTCACCGCATTCTCAAGTTCCTTGCGATTCGGGGTAATTGAAGTAACCCCCCGATAAAGCTGAAAATGCTCTTCTTTAGGATCAACTGTAATTATTTTATTACGCGAACGCGCCAGAAAAATCAATTCACGCAAAAAATCAGCATTCACTACACCCTTGCCATAATCCTCAATTATAATTGCATCATAGCTATTGATATTCTTTTCAATAAACTTCAAAACTTTTAAGTTTGACTCTCTTGAAAGCGGCTCTTTATGCTCCCAGTCAACTCTTACTACCTGCTGATGCCCGGCAATAATCCGTGTTTTTACCGTCGTGCATCTTTTATCTTCTATAAATACCCCTTTTGTATCTACTTTTCTTTTCTTAAGTTCCTGAAAAAGGATGTCGTTATTTTTATCCTTCCCGGTAATCCCGCATAAGCAAACTTTACCATCAAGCGAGCTGATATTATAAGCTACATTGGCAGCTCCACCCGGGACATAAGTCCTTTTATTAGCCCATACCACCGGCACAGGGGCTTCGGGAGAAATCCTATCAACAGAACCCCAGATATATTCATCTAAAATCAAATCCCCTACTACTAAAATTTTCTGCCTTGAGAACTTATCAATTATCTTTTTTAGGTTTTTCATAGTCTTATACCTTTTCTATTATGGCCTGCGCCAATAGCGGCAGCATGATCTCATGATGCCCGATAATATAAAACCCATTCCCACCCGACATAACCGGCCGCATAACTACATTCTGCGATGGACGGTAATGATATATCATATCAAAATTTGCAGTAGAAAAATCTTTTACTTTATTCCCAAGATTGCGTGACAAATTAAGCGCCTTAAGGAACACTTCCGGCAAAATTACAGCTGACCCAAAATTTAAAACAACGCCTCCATTATTTAAATTGCTTATCTTCTCCGTAAGCTTATGGAAATCCCTTAGAGAGCCTTCTGCTGTAAGAGACGCGTCAAAAGACGGATGTTGATGGATAATGTCTGTACCAATTGCCACAAAAACACAAACCGGGACATTATACTTGTAAGCGTTATATAATAAACTTAAATCCTTGTAGGCAAGTTTCTCTTCAGCAATAAATTTCCCGACTGAACTACCTAAGCCAAGCCCTTCTCCGACGCCATTTACTACCGCCTCATTAATTAAATCGGCAGTCTCTTTACCCATTCCAAAACTACCGTTTTTCAAATTCTCTGCAACATCTTCTGAGGTTTTACCTTGAAAAGCAATTTCAAAATCGTGGATAATCCCTGCTCCATTAAGACAGATACAATCAATTACTTTCCTTTTTAATAACTCAATTAGTATTGGATTTAACCCACATTTAATTACATGCGCACCTGCCATAAAGATTACCGACTTCTTTGTTTTACGCGCTTTGATAACAGCGTTAACAATGGCACGTATGTCTTTAGCCTTTAATATGTTAGGCAGAGAATCAAAAAACTTGGCAAAAGAAGCTTTTTTACCGGGTAATTTGGCAAAATCCCCCAGCTCTACTTTGCTAAATCTCTTCTTAACCGAATATCTTTTTACTTTATTTATATTTATCATAGCGAAGCTCTAATTTTAGCATAAACTGCGCCTAAATCAACTTATTTTACTACGAAATGTTGAGCAAATTATAAAGAGAATTACAAGCGTCTGCCTTGTCTTGTTTCTCGCAGGGACGTTCGCCAACCCCAGCGTGGTTGGCTCACTCTCGAAAATTCTCGCTCTGCCTACATTCTATTTAGCGGGGCAACCATGCCCGCTCGAATTTCCGGAAGCCCTGCTGCGAACCAAGCCAAGGCATCCGCTACAATTGAATTATTAAATGAATCTGATGCCTTTTCGCAGCGAATGTCGATTTTAGGCAAAGCATGCTCGAGTATTTTGGGAATCCCGATGTCCCGACCGACAGGGCGGGACAATATCGGGACGGCGATGCTGTCCGAGGAGCATTTGCTAGAGCAAATGCGACGAGTTCAGCAGCCGCCAAAATACGAGAGACCTTTGCCGTTAAAAAATCGACCTGAGCGAGAAAAACGACAGATTCATTAAAAGAATGTGTAAAAAGTAAACCTATTCTCCTAGCACTCGCTCTTTCATAGCCAAAGTATAGCCTAAACCATTAGCCCCTTTTATCTTCAAAGGTATCCTGTCTTTATCCGCGCTCAGCCAGATTTCAAACCTTTTAGGCTTACTGACAAAATGATACGCCATAAATTTTCCAGCGGGGACACTCACCTCTTCTTTACCATCTAAAGTAATCACAAAATCCTGAAGCGGAAAACGGGCAACCAAGTTAAAATCGGGTTTGACTTCTCCCAAGGAACGCACAAAGTACGGAAGCAGGATAGCATTATTGATAACATTGTCCTTCTTGATTACTCTTTCTTCTTTTTTGTCTCCCGCAACCTTATTTATCTTAACAATAAAGTTCTTCTGGTCATATTCCTCAGTAATCTTTTCATCAAGAGGCCAATGAGAAATCTTCCTTTCAATCTTAACCGGAAGAAAACTAACCGGATTACAATAAATTTTTTCTAAATCAAAAAATCGGGCTAACCTTGTTTCAAAAGTCATCAGCAACATTTCTTCCCCATTAAGAGGGCTGCTTCCTTCAAACTTAAAAATCGAACTGCCTAAAGTAATAAACCCCATTTGCACGTTATAGACTATTTTTTCTTTTACATAATCCACCTTCTCTATTTGGACATTATCAACCGGAAGATACGATTTCCTGTTTGATTTTCCAAAAACAAGGCTTGCTGATATGCTGATAAAAATTATTAACAATACTAACAATATTTTTTTTGTCATTATAAATCTCCGAAGATTGAATCTACAGTATTAATAACATCGTCCACAGTAATTGATTTAAGGCATTTAAAACCTAAACGGCAATTGTGAGCTAAGCACTCTATGCAACCGACTTCTTTATGTAGAATCCTGTCTTTAACACCGAGAGGCCCCCAGCGTAATGGGCTTAAGCCTTTTTGGCTTCTGCCAAAAAGAGAAATTACAGGCGTCCCTAAAGCAGTTGCAATGTGCACTGGCCCGGAATCATTAGAAATAAATAAATCGCATTTCTTCAATAAACTCGCAAGCTGGCTTATTGAAGTGCGGCCCGCTAAATTAATACCTTTACTATGCATACTTTGGGCTACGGAATGAGCACAAGGCCTGTCTTTCGGCCCTGCGACAATCAATACTTTAAAACCATATTTTTCAACAAGCCTATCGGCAACCTGAGCAAATCTATCTTGCGGCCAAATCTTAGATAAACAGCTTGCTCCAGGATGAATAGCCAAAAGCTTATCTGTTTTTTTAATCCCTTCCTCTTTAAGCAAAGCTTCAATATATTCTTCCGATTCTTTTTTAAGCGGTATGAACAGGTTTTTCTCCTTAGGATTAATCCCTAAATGCCTTAAGAGGTCAAAATTATATTCTGATTCATGCTTCTCTCCCAATTGCTTTTTATGTTCAAGCCTATCAGTCAACAAAAACCCGAGTTTCCGGTTATAACCTATCCTTCTTTTGATTCCCGCAAAAAAAGTAATCAAATGGACTCTATTAGTAGGATGCAAAATCAAAGCCAGATCAAAGGATTTTTTCTTTAGATTGCGGGAAAACTTAATTGAACTAATCCAATTTTTATGCAGATTATCTTTATCAAAAATAATTACTTCATCTAAATACGGATTATCCTCTACAATTTCTCTTGCATAAGGCGAAACCATCATTGCAATATAGGCACTTGGAAACTCAACTCTTAATGCCTTTATTACCGGAGTTGATAAAAGGACATCCCCGATTCTGTCTGTGCGCACAATTAAAATGCGCTTAAAAATATTCTTTTTCCCCTTTGTCCATGGCCCTTTGCCCACTGCCCGCTGCCTGCTTCCTGCAGATAAAAGGCTTTCCAGCTGCAATAACACATCTTCCGGCTTGATTATTTCAAGGCACTTCAAAGAACCATATTTACATTGAGCTTTTTTACAAGGCCTACAGAAAATATCTTTTTTTGCAACCGACCACAAATGAGACCATGGCCCATATTTTGTTTCATCGGTCGGGCCGAAAATTGCAACAACAGGTAAATCCAAATAGCTTGCTAAATGCAAAACAGCACTATCATTAGTTACCGCGCAAACAGCCCTCTTTAACAAAACCCCTAACTGCGCAAGGTTAGTCTTTGCGCAAAAATCAACTATGGATTTCCCGCAATCACAATTTTCAAGGATATACTTTGCATGTTTTGCGTCATTGTCGTCTCCAACTAAAATTACCTTTAAACCAAATTCGCTTACAGCAGTTTTTATTAAAGCAACGAATTTCTCAGCACCCCACCTTTTGACATGGGAACGCGCCCCCGGAGCAATAATTAACAGCCTGTCAGTATCAATAACACCTGCTTCTTTTAATAACTTATCAATGTGAATTACATCAGAAGGCTTAACACAAAAAGATTTATGGCTAATTTTATCGGAATCAACTTTAATCTTCCCAAGCTTTGCAAGATGCTTATCTTGCATATGCTTCAACTCTTTAGAGCCGGATGAAAAAACTGGCTGCTTATATCTGGCAGGAAGGAAAATACCAAAAAAACTATTGCGCAAATCAACCACCATATCAAACTTTTCTTTTCTTAGCTGGATGAATAACTTTATTTTTTCCCTTAATTTTGCGCGTTTATTAAAAACTAAAACCTTGTCAATGGAAGGGTCGTTTTCAAAGATTTCCTTTGGGCGCTCTCCCACCAAAACCGATATTTTTACTCCGGGGAATTTCTGCTTTAAGGCATCCAAAGCCGGTAAAGTCAATAAACAATCCCCGATATTGCTCAATGTAATAAACAAAATTTTCTTAACTTCAATCATTATTTTGCCTTTAAATTATCTTTTAATATTTTCGCGGAAGCCTCAAAGGCTTCCAACGGCGTAACAGCCTTCATACAACGGGAATCTTTGCAATCAACAACATAACAAGGAATCTTACATCCAACATCTTTGCGTAAAATAGTTACATTCTTTAAAGGATACGGCCCGGTGACCTCTAAATCCGTCGGGCCAAAAATTGCAATAATCTTTTTTGTGCCTACAGCATTTGCGATATGCAAAGGGCCTGTATCTGCCGAAATAAATAAATCCAGTTTTTTAAATAAAGCAGCGGATTGCTTAAGGTTTAGTTTTCCGCAAAGAATTACTGGCTTTAACTTCATGGAATTTGCAATTGCTTTTGCAAGAGAAAGATCTGTAAAAGAACCTGTAATAATTACTTTTGCTCCTTTTTCCCCGATTAATTTATCCGCCAGCTCTGCCCAATATTGCAAGGGCCATCTCTTCGGCAACCAGTTTCCTCCTGCGTTAATACCTACAAGAATATCCTTATTGCTATTTAAGCCTTCTTTTAATAACAGGCCTTCAATAAAATCTGTATCTTCCTGGCTGATAAAGAAATCTAAATAGCGGTCTTCTGCCCTAAACCCGGCCTTCTCTGCTACTCCCAGATAATAATCTATCCTATGAAGCGAATCCCTGTCAGGAGGAATAATCTTTTTAGTAAGCAGGATTGAACGGCCCTTTGTAGCATAGCCTATTCTCTTTGGGATACCTGCCAGAAAGCAAATTAAAGCACGGGTAAACGAACCATGCAAAAGAAGGCTTAAATCAAAATGTTTCTGCCGAAGCTGCCTTATAAATTGGAGTTTTGAAATCAAACTTCTATGCCTGTCTTTTTCATCAAAAATAATAATCTCATCCAGGTAAGGATTGTCCTTTAAAACCGGATAACAACGGCTCGGAATAATACAGGCAATAAAACCATCCGGAAAATTACGCCTTACGTTTCTAATCGTTGCGGTAGAAAATAAAACGTCTCCAAGCCAGTTTACATTAAAAATAAGTATGCGTTTTACCTCTTTCATTTCTTATGTTTCCTCTTTGATTCTTTCATATACGTATAAAACCCTGAAGCCTCAACTCCAAAAACAAACATACTCTTGGCATTCTCTGAAATCCTCAGCCTTTTTAAAGCAAAGATATCATCGTCGGGATAATTCCTGCCGGGGTTTGTAGCAACGCTGCCCAAATAACCTGCATCAATAACTAATTGCCTAATCACCGGGTTAAACATCCCCTCCGGGTAGCAAAATATGTTTATTTTTTTTCCAAGTTTTTCTTCCAAAACACGCTTGGATTCAAAGATTTCCCTTCTTACCTGCTCCTGCGAATTAATCTTAACCAAAGGCTCCGGGCCTAAGGCGTGGCTTCCAATCACGACCAATCCGGAATCTTGCATTTCTTTAATCTCATCCCAACTTACACGATCACCTTGAGGCCTTCCTACCTCATTAACAATTACAAATATAGTTGCCGGTATCTTATATTTCTTTAGCACCGGAAACGCGTAAGTATAATTATCCTTAAAACCATCATCAAAAGTAATAGCAATTGTCCCAAATGGAATTTTTTCTTTATTCTTTATAAGGTTCGCTATTTTTTCTACAGGCACAACTTTATAATTATGTTGCTTTAAAAAACGTATCTGGCGCTCAAATGTCTCCGGGCTAACTACAAGCATAGTTTTACGCGAAGCCTGAGGGCTAACCGAATGATACATAAGAATCGGGACAACATAATTTTGGCGAAGAATATTAAAATAAATCAATACGGATAAAAGAAATGAGCCCAAAATTATTATTGCTATTTTTCTCTTAATATGTTTCATGCCTTTATAAAAAAGTTTTTGATTTTTCTAATTCTTGATGCTGCGGAAAGCAACGGATTATAAAATAAACTTGAAAGCTTTAAGCGAAGAATGAATAAATCCTTATCGCTCTCAACAACCGGCATTCGCCTTAAAGCAATTAAGTCCGTATCTGATGAATTCTCATTAACATAGGTTCCAAAGGCAAGCTTATATCCTGCTTCAACGACTATTCTTTTTACCAAAGGGTTGAAATCACCCGACGGATAGCAAAAGGCATCTACCGGAGCACTTAACTTGTCCTCTAAGAGTTTCTTAGATTCAATAATTTGCTTTTTTAAATCTTCCTCTAAAGCAAAACTCTTCAGGCTCCGATGCGTAAGCGAATGGCTTCCGATACTTATTAATCCGGAATCCTGCATTTCTTTAATTTGACTCCAGCTTAAACGATCGCCTTGCGCCCTCTCTATCTCACTTACGATTACAAATACAGTTGCCGGTATTTTATATTTCTTTAGTACCGGAAACGCATAAGTATAATTATCCTTAAAACCATCATCAAAAGTAATGGATACTGTCTTTACCGGGAATCTTATTCTTTTTTTTATCAAATCAGATAATTCCGATAGAGAGATTAAATTGTATTTATTCTCAATTAAAAACCGCATCTGGCGTTCAAATGTCTCTTCTCTAACCGCAAGCCTGTTCTTAGGGTTTGCGTTAGGGCTAACCGAATGATACATGAGAATTGCCGCCGTATGCTGTTTTTGCTTAAATCTCATTTGGCTAAACATTCCAGATAAGCTTTCTCGGTTTCAGAAATCATCTTTTCCTGAGAAAAGTTTTGGCTTATAAAAGACTGTGCTTTTAAGCCAAGCTTCTCTCTCTTGCCCTTGTCCTTGAGTAAATCAATTATCGCTTCGGCAAGAGCCGAGGTATCCTTAGGTTCAAACAAAACCCCATTAGCACCATTTTGAAGAAGGGTTTTAATCCCCCCGACATTTGAACCGATAACCGGCAAGCCCTTAGCCATCGCCTCCATTAAAGCAAGTCCCAATCCTTCATTTATTGAAGGCATAACAAATATATCCATAATTGACAAAACCACATTTGTATCGGAAACTTCGTCAATAAAATAAACGTTTTGTTTTAAACCTAATTTTTCAACCTGAGCAAGAAGCTCATTCTTTGTTTTGCCTTCACCCGCGACTAACAACTGGGTTTCAGGAAATCTTTCAACAACCAGCTTCATCGCTTCAATAAGATAACTATGCCCCTTTACATCAGAAAGCCTGGCGATAATCCCGACCACAGGCGCATTCTTTAACCCTAAACCCTTCTTAATCTCAAACGAAGAATTAACAAGCTTAGATTGAAATCTTTTTATATCTATCCCGTTATGGATAATTTTTATTTTTTTAGGATTAACTTTTAAATCATGTACAAGATGATCCTTAACTTGTTCGCTTATTGCAATTACTCTTTTTCCCCAACAGCCGAATAATTTCCTTGAAAACCTGGGTTTAAAAAAACCATGGCAAGTTGAAACATGAGTTACTCTGGTTCTTCTCTCTAATAAACATCCTAAGACCTGTGTTGTCCGGCTATTTGAATGGACGATATCTATCTGTCTGTCTCTTATTATCTTTGTCAATTTCAAAGAACTAAGAATAATCTTTGGGCTTAATTCCGATTTAGTCTTCATCGGAATATGAATGTATTCTACGCCGCAATCACGAAATTGGTTAATCAGCTTTCCACCAGAAGAGGCTACTAAAACCTGATGCCCCTTCTTTACAAAACCGCTTGCCAGAGTAAAACAATAACTGGTAACTCCACCGACATTTAGATGATTGGTCAGAAAAAGAATATTCATTATTTTAATAACTTATCTACCGCTTCTAATACTTCTTCCGGAGTTATCAACTCCATACATTTCTTACTCTTGCATTTTGCTTTATAACAAGGGCTACAGGATAATGCTTTATTAATAACAACAAATCTTTTTGCCGGGGGAAGATGCCTGCGGTAATCAGTAGGGCCAAAGAGCGCAACAAAAGGAGTATCAACTGCTGCTGCAATATGTAAAGGAGAAGAATCAGCGGAAATAAACAAATTGCATCTTTTTATCAGGCAGGCTAGCTGATTAACTGATGTTTTCCCGCAAGTATTAATAAATTTAATATTCTTCGCTCGCCCCGCCAATTCAACTGCTAAAGGAATATCTTTCTGGGTCCCTGTAAAAATAACACGCAAGTCGCGCTCTCCTAAAAGAAGCAACAGTTTTGCGATCTGATTTACCGGCCAACTCTTCGTCACCCACCGGGGGCTGGCACTTAAATTAATCCCGATAATCTTTTGATTGGCTGTAAGCCATTGCCCATTTAACAATTCATTAACGTAATTACTGTCTTCCTCAGAAGGCCACAGCTCCAAATGCGCATCTTCCAATTCAACGCCTAAAAGATTCAAAATCCTAAATTGATGAGCTACCGGCTCTTGAGGAGGAAGATTGTCTTTTATTCTTTGGTTTAACAAAAATCCCAGTTTTTTATTATCATAACCATAGCGATTAAGCGCTAAAGATAAAAACGAAAGAATATGGCTCTTACGGTTGTTTTGCAAATCAATCACCATATCAAAATCCTTCTTTCTTAAAACCCCTCCCAATTTCCAAAGCCCTGAAAAGCCTTTTTCTTTATTCTTAAAGTTAGCAACTATTAATTCATCTATATATGGGCAGCGCAAAAGCACGTCTTTTGATTCTTCGCCAACAAGAAAACTTATTTTATAATTAACCCCAAATTTATTTCTTATGGCTTTTAATGCGGCAGTTGACAGGATTATGTCTCCCAGTGAGCTAAATTTAATAATTAAAATTTTAAAATTACTTAACGCGTCTTTATAAACATCCAAAGTATTCCTGACCATTAATTCTACATTATACTTTTCCTGTACTTTTTCATATGCTTTAAGCGCAAGGCAATTTGCCAATTCAGGGTCTTTAATAATCTTGATAACAGCCTCCGCCATGCTTACGGGATCTCCGGGAGGAACAAGTAAACCATTCTTATTATTCTCAATTATATCAACTACGCCTCCTACTTCCGTTGCCACAACAGGTACCCCGCTTGCCTGCGCTTCAACAATAACTCTTCCAAAAGCTTCGTGAGTTGTAGTAGCAAGGACTACTAAATCTAAATGCGAAAGTATTTCAGGAATGTCCCTTTGGACACCTAAAAACTCAGTGCAATGCCATAGGCCCAGCCTTTTTACTAAAACCTGGATCTCTTCTTTATATGATTCTTTTGAAGAAGACGCTTCGCCTACTATCCAGATTTTAATATTAGGCACTACTCTTGCCACCTTAGCCATTGCCTTAATAAAATGCAAGTGCCCTTTTAAAGGAGTAATCCTGCCTATAATCCCGATATTGAATTCCTTGCCTCTTTTTGTCCGTGGATCAATATACTTAAACCTCTCCAAATCAACACTACGGGGTATCAATTTTATACGGTCATGAGGGACAAGAAAATCATCAATCATATGCCGGGCAATCACATTACTTAAAACGATTACTCTCTTACCCCAGCCCATTACCTGGCTAAAATAATGTTTCTTATAATAACCATGGCAAGTTGTGATAAAAACAGTTTTTGTCCGACGGCAGGCGAAATATGCAATCCACGCAGGAACCCGGGAACGCGCGTGCACAATATCAATTTTTTCCTTTATGATTACATTAACCACAAAAGGAATCATCTTAAAAATAGAGATTATTGACTTCTTGTTCACGGGCAATTGATAATGCTTAGCACCCAACGATTCTAATTCTTTAACTAATTGCCCGCCGGAAGAAATTACAACCGCTTTATGATTTAACCTGATTAGATATTTGGCCAAATCAAGAGTACCGGTTTCAACACCCCCAACATTTAACTCCGGCAAAATCTGCAAAATATTCATTTTTTTCTTAAAGAATCCTTTTTATGCCTTCAGCTACCAATGCGTTATCATTCAGAATTTTTGTTTCGGGATTTCTCTCAATAATAGCCTTGATCGTCTCTGCTATTTCTCCTCTGTCAATCAAATATATATATCCGTTCTTCGCCAGATTATCAAGAAAACTGCTGTGTTTCCTGCTTAATCCTTCCGACTTAAAAACCAAAACATGTTTGTTGCTGTTTATCGCTTCGGAAATCATTGAAATACTTTCAGGAGAAATCACAATTATCTTACTTAAGCCTAATATGCCACCTACTGCTTCAGGGAGGTTCTTTTCATTTGCAATAACAAGCAACTTGCAATTTTTATGGCTTTTCAAATCGGCTTTAAGCATTTCTTCCACTTCAAGGCTAGTCCTGCGGGAAGTAGTCGCTAAAATATCAAAATTCATTTTCTCACAAACAAGCTTTAACTGATTTACAACTTCAAGAACCTTTTCTCTGCTTAAGCTAAACTCTTTCGCCTTGCCACCAAGCAAAAGCCCGATATAATCCTTGGATTTGTCAATCACCCCTAAAGAAGTTGCTACCAAGGCATCGGATTGCTTTCTTAGATAATCTTCGTCAATCAAATTAAGCGCTCCATCGGTAATAATGACATTCTTCCTCTTTAAAGGATTATCGTGCTTAGGCATAATCACTAAATCAAATCTATTTGTACTTAATAAAGACGGTTTCATAACCGCAATTGACTTGGCGCTATTTTCTCTTGAAATGATATAATTAACCGCGGCCAGAGAAGACCCGCTTGAAACAACAAAATCGGGCTTTGAACTGATTAAAGCATCATAGGTTTCTTTTGTAAGGACTTTTCTAAAACACCACAGGCACCCCTGGCAATTGTATTTTCCTGAAAAACAGCTTCCCAGTGTAAAAAGTTTTTGCTTAAAGTTATTTTTAAATTTCACTTCTACGATAGCAGTATTTAACTTAATACCTTTTTGCTCCAGGGCTTTTGAGATTATCCCGGCTACAACTTGAGACTGCTTCAGATGCCCGGCCTTGCCGTCACTTAAAATAAGGGCCTTTCTTTCAGATGAATATTTCCAAACTTTATATGTCCAGAGATATTCATGGGGATACTTGGCAATCAATCTCTCAAAAATCGAATTTAACCGTTCCAAATTCACTTTAAGGTCATTTTCTTTATTGTTTGTCCTCTTAAGCTCAAAAGGCTCTTCAACGATTACTTTATGATAGGGCCCAGCAATACGCGCGTAAAAAGAAGGCAGGATTGCAATATCATATTTTAAAGCAAGCCTCAAAGCTCCCGTAGACATTGAAGCAGGCTTACCGAAAAACTCGGTTAGTTCTCCTGTTTTCCCGCCTTGATCACAAGTCATGCCAACACCTTCATTGTTTTTCAAAACCTCAATAAGCTGCCGTGTTTGGTTTTGAGTTTGAATCAGCTTACAGCCATTACGCAGGCGGTAACTATTAAGTAATCTATCAAGGCGGGGGAATCTTTGCTCCCGGACAAGGATATTAAGAGGAAACCCTAAATTAGCACATACTATATTTGAAAGCTCCCAGCTGCCGGCATGCATAGCGACAAAAATAACCCCTTTGCCGCGGCTAAAGGCTTTTGTTATATTATCCCTTCCTTCCATGCCCACATATTTATTAATATAATTCTTATCTATAGAAGGAAGTAAAAATAATTCAATGATATTCTGCCCGAAACTAAAATAAAATCTTCTTGTGATCGCCTTGATCTCTTTAGGGCTTAACTTTTCTCCAAAAGCCGTTTTAACATTAGTATATACTTTAGCCCTATGTTTCCCGTCAAAAATATATAATAACTCCCCTAATGCCTTTCCCAAGGAAAGGCTCCAGCTCAAAGGCAAGGCTCTAACCAACGGATTTAATAGCCTAAGCAGAATATAACTTGAATAATCTACTATAGAATCTTTCTTCATTCTTTATGATTTTTATCCCAATTAGCAAAACAAATATCCGCAATCTTTCATCTGAAAGATTAAAACTCAATAACCTTACAGCGTCTTTTTGAGTAGTAATAATATTAAAGATTCCTTTATTCTTAGACTCACTAATTATTTTTTTTAAGTCTGCCTCAGAATAAGCATGATGGTCATTGAATCTAAAAGTTTGCCCAATATCAATGCCTAGCCTGTCAACCATCCTCTCAAAAGAACCGGGATCTCCGATACCGGAGAATAAAGACACCTTCTCTCCTTTTAGAAAATCAACACTCAATAATTTACCGGGCTCTCTTAATTCATAAAAACCCAACGGCTCATGGATTGATTCTACAATTAAAGCCTGCGGATTAATCCTGCCTAATATGTTTAACGTATTCTCCAAATTAAGGCATAGGTCGGTCTTTGTTAAAACAAAGATATCCGCTCTCTTTAGAGAAGAAAGTGGTTCGCGTAAAATCCCGCGGGGCAAAACTTTCTGATTGCCAAAAGCCTGCACCGAATCAATAGCCACAATCTCCAGGTCTTTCTTAATACCCCATTGCTGGAAACCGTCATCCAGAACAACCGTATCCACCTTAAAATCACGAATTGCCCTTAAAGCAGAACGGACTCTATTCTTGTCAACAATAACAGGAAGATCTTTAAATTTACTCTGAAGCATGTATGGCTCATCACCCATGCTTTCATAGCTATCATTATTTTCCTGCCGCTTAACCTGAACCCCTCTTTTATATCCTCTGGTAAGGATAGCTATCCTTTTATCCTTACTTTTTAAGTATTTTACGATTAATTCAACTAAAGTCGTCTTTCCTGTCCCTCCCATTGTGATATTGCCGACACTAATGACTTTGCAACCCAATACATGCTGGTTTCTTAGCTTGAAATAAACCGTAAGCCTTACTATCAAAGCATAGATTAGAGACAAAACAGCCAAAAATAACTTAGCAATTTCCGGAAAAAAACCTCTATTCTTGTCTGTAGCTAGGTTATATAAATATTCTTTCATATTAATAGGTAAAGGGCTCTGGGTACAAATACATAAATTAATATGATATCACAAGGAAGAAAGGCAAGCAACAGGTATTATCACCTGTTTGTGCTTATTAAGCAGGAAGGAAAACCTATAATTTACAAGTAGTTAGAATATTTAAACCGGTAATTTCTCTCAAGTCGCTAACAATAAAATCTGCAGGCTTTAAGTACTCTTTAGGAAGGCTGGTGGAAACGGCAATACAGATCATACCCGCCCTTTTAGCTGAATCTATGCCATAAGGCGCATTTTCTACAACTACACACTCTTGAGGCTTAACTTTAAGAAGCTTGGCGGCTTTTAAATATGGCTCAGGGTGAGGTTTTCCGTGTTTAACTTCATTACCACAAACCAGGCAATCAAAGAAGCTTCTTGTATTCTTAGATAAAATCCTCTCTACCTCTACCTTTGGGCTGCCGGTAACTAACCCCAAAGAATAACCCTTTGACCTTAAACAAACCAAAAGCTCATTTACTCCTTTGAAGATATTCCGCTTGAAATATTTTTTGAATATCTTCTGCCTCCTTAAGAATACTTCCTGCAAAACTTTTCTTGTTGGTGTTATACTTGCCTGATTAAGAAGGCTTCTTAATGTCTTCTCCCAGCGCTCGCCTTCCTTGGAGTAAACATCAAAACAACTTACCCTTACCCCTAAGGGGCGCAAAGCCTCATACCAAGCAAGGAAATGATACGGCATAGAATCAACAATTACTCCATCCATATCAAATATAACCGCCTTAACGAACTTATTTGTTTTTTCCATTAAGAATGTTTTGTTTATTCTGAAGAAAGGTAAGAAAGGTTTCTTTCAATAAAATCAACAAGTGTTTTTTGATCAGCATTAGAAATATTAATAAATTCAACTCCGATGCCGGGATGAAAATGCGGCTGGACTTGCTTATCGGGGATCCAAACTACTTTTGCATCCAGATTAAGCTCTTCCGAATTAGGAGGAAGCTTAAGCTTTAACATTACATTATCCCCAAGCTTAAATTCTTTGCAGCCAAAGATAAAAGCGCCAACAGCACTTAAATTTAAGATATCAACATGCAGGCATTGAGGAGCTTTGCCTGACTTAAGGACAATCTCAGTCTTAATATCAATAGGAAGGCGCTTAAACCTGCGTCTTAATTGCATCTTTTTTATGTCTTCAATAATCTTATCTTCTTTAAAACTATTTACCGCCAGGTCTTCTGAAGCATAAATTTCAACTACTCTATCTATACCGGAAATAGAAAAAATATTTTTCGCATGGACGGGGATATTCATAAACTTCATCCTGCCATTATTATTAACAACTTCTTTATAAGCGATAACAATAACAGAAACCCCCATATAGTCAATAAACTCAACATCATCAAAATTACACAAAATATCCCTGTATCCGTCGTGGACGCATTGGCCAACTACTTCAACAAAATTTGCGGCATTAACATCAATACGCCCGGAAAGATCCAATATTATGACATCATTATTCTGCCTTGCTTTTATCTCCATCGCTACTCCCTTTTACAAAATTTCAGAGAATCTTAACCTGGATTTGAGGGTTACCTTTTAAAGTGTTGTGGACAGGGCAATTCTTTATAAATTCACTTAAAGCGTTCTTTCTTCGCTCGTCCAATCCAACACCATTTAAATCAACACTAACACTAATTATCTTAAACATAAAAGGCGATTCTTTAGTTAGTTCCGCTTCAACGCTAACTTTAAATTTCTCTAACCCAAGATTTGAACTTTCGGCATATTTACGGATATAAACTCCGACACAGCTTCCTAACCCGGACAAAAGCGCATCCAGCGGAGTTAATCCCTTACCTTTTGCATCAATAACAAAGCTTTCCTCTCCTGACTTTACCTCAAAAGCTAAATCCTTAACATGAATAACTTCAACTTGATACATTTACCACTCCTATTTAAATACTATCACACAGAAACAACCGAAGCAAATGAATTCCTTAAAGTATTTTAGCATTTTCGCTTCCGGCGCTGAAGATTTTTGCCGTGCGCTGCGGTTTACTTCGTCGCTACGGCTTAGCCTTTCGCTAGGAGACGTCCTCCGCTCCTCGTAAATCCTTGCGCACTAATCTTTATAGCTGTGCCAAAAATCTTCTAATGCGCCTACAGCAAAAATGCTAAAATTCATCACAATTTAATGGCGGATTGGCTTGGTTCGCAGCAGGGCTTCCGGAAATTCGAGCGGGCAAGGTTGCCCCGCTAAATAGAATGTAGGCAGAGCGAGAATTTTCGAGAGTGAGCCAACCACGCTGGGGCTTAGCGAACGTCCCTGCGAGAAACAAGACAAGACGCCATTAAATCGATTAGCAACTTTATAACCAGCCGCAAAAAGAAAGAGCACAGATTGTTTTTGCATCTACAATCTTGCCGCTTTTAAAAAGCTGTTTTATTTTTGCCTTTGAAACAACTAAACTTTTAATAATTTCATCTTTCTGATGAGCTTGTTTATCTTTGACAAGCCCGGTAGCTTTAAAAATTAAGATTTCTTCGGTTGAATATCCGGGAACAGGATAAATTTTGCCTAATTTCTTATATGAAGTCGCGCGGAAACCGATCTCTTCAATAATTTCACGCTTAGCGCAATTAAGAGGAGTTTCTCCTTTTTCAAAGGTTCCTGCGGGTAACTCATACAAGTAGGAATTTATTACTGGACGGAATTGTTTAAGAATAATAACCTTTTCGGAGGTTAAAAAAGGAATAACGAGGACTGCTCCGGGATGTTTTACAATTTCCAGTTCCGCGCAAAATCCATTCGGTAATTTTACTTTCTTCTTTTGGACTGTCAACAATTTACCGCGGAACACAGTTGATACTTGGGCCATATAATTAATAAACTCTTTTATCTTTTTGCTCAAACCATTCCTGAAAGAGCTCAATGTTTTTCTGCCGCAAAAAATTACCTTTAATCTGCATAGAAGCCCGACCGGCCCTCTTCATTTTTTTACAGGAAATTTCTAATTCGCTAAAACCGAATTTCTTAGCGTCTTTTATATTTGCACCAAATATAATCTTTGAAATACCCGACCAGTGGCAGGCGCTAAAACACATAGGGCAGGGTTCACAGGTAGAATAAATAACGCAGCCCGACAAATCAATGGATTTTAACTTTTTGCAGGCAATCCTGATAGCATTAACTTCGGCATGTGCGGTTATATCGGTACTTTTCCAAACTATATTGTGGGCTAAGCTGACAACTCTGCCTTTTTTTACAATACAAGCTCCAAAAGGAGCCTGGCCTTTTTTTATTCCTTCTCTTGCTTTTTTTACCGCAAGAAGCATAAATTTCTTATCAGGCATAATTAATAAAAATAGGCGTTTAAAACATACTGCTGGACCATGCGATGAGTATTAAAAAAAGAAGCGTTAATCGCAATGGAAGAACGCATAATATTAATCCAATTCTGACGATTATTATAAAAAGTAGGGACAATTACCTTCTCTAGCTTGTCATATAAGGAAGCAGCGTCTTTTTCATCGGCATTTTCCACATTCTGCAATGAACCAATTGACCAACCGGTAATCCCTTCAATACAACCCTCAATCCACCAACCATCAAGTATACTTAAAGATGGAACACCATTACAAGCAGCCTTCATACCGGACGTGCCGGATGCCTCTTGTGGCCTGCGAGGTGTATTTAACCAGATGTCAACCCCTGATATAATCGTTTTTGCAACATCCATATCATAATTTTCAAGATAAACTATTTTAATGCTATCTTTGAGCTCCCCAGAAACCGAAAATATCTTTTTAATAAGCTCTTTCCCCGGCCAGTCAGCTGGATGGGCCTTTCCCGCAAAAACAAATTGAATTTTGCCGACATTTTGCGCAATATTCCTTAGGCGATTTTTGTCAAAAAACAACAAATCCGCCCTTTTATAGGTGGTTGCACGGCGGGCGAACCCGATAGTAAGAGTATCAGAATTAAAATTTAAATCACTTTTACTGTTCAAACAGTTAACCAATTCGTTTTTCGCCTGCATGTGGGCAGCCCAAACCTCATCGTCAGGTATACTTAAAGCATACCTTAAACTGAAAGGATCGTTCTTCCATCCTGCTATATATTTATCAAATAGCTTTGTAAAACTCTGCGAAACCCACGTGGATGAATGAACGCCGTTAGTAATAAAATCAACATGATAACCCGGGAACATTTCCTGCGAAACTTTCCCATGCTGTTTAGCGACGCCATTGACATAATCACTTAGATTTAAGGCTAAAAGCGTCATATTAAGCTTTTCTTCTCCACCATAATGCTTCAAAACTTCCAACGGGACAAAATCACCCAAAACCTGTTTTACTAAATCATACGAAAACTGATCATGGCCTGCGGGGACAGGAGTATGTGTTGTAAACACGCACATCCGCCTTACTCTCTCGCCATCCCATCTGCGTTCATCTTTAATTTTTCTTTCTTTTAATAACTCCAAGGTTAAAAGGCTGGCATGCCCTTCATTCATGTGATAACGGGCAATATTGTAAAAACCTAATTCCTTCAACATTTTAAGGCCGCCTATACCAAGGATTGCCTCTTGTATAAGCCGATACCTTGTATCCCCGCCGTAAAGATGATATGTTAACCCTCTATCTTGCTCGGCGTTTTGCTCAAGGTCAGTATCCAGAAAAAGTACAGGGATAAAATACCCGCTTACCCCGGTCAGAGTGTACATCCAAGCCTGCAGAAATACTTTTCTTCCCTCTATCTCAATCGTAACTTTTTCGGGAAGCAAAGTTAATAAGTTTTTCGGGTCCCATTCACAGGTTGATTCATGTTGAAGCCCGCTTGCATCAAATGACTGGTTAAAATAGCCTTTTTTATAAAGCAAACTTACTCCAACCAAAGGAACGCTTAAGTCAGCACAGGAACGCAAAGTATCTCCGGCGAGAATTCCTAAACCACCGCTATAAGTTGGAATCCTGGATTCAAGCCCTATCTCCATAGAGAAATAAGCAATCCTCCTGTCTTCCTTCCTTCTTTTCTTAAGATAATTCTCCACTTGCGCATCATGAAAAATAGCAGTCATGCAATTACTCCTTTAGTTAGAATGAATTATATAAAACCGTCTTTTAATTATAACAGAAATTATGAATTTAAAAATTAAATTTATTTTTTATGCAAGAATTAGCTAAACACTTTGACTTACGAGTCTGCCTTGTCTTGTTCTCGCAGCACCGCTCGTCCCGCCCCACCGTGGCGGGACTCGCTTGGAGTTTGCGCTCGCTCTCACTGGAGTTTATAGCGGGTGAACCATGGCCGCTCGCACAAACTACAT
>JAQURX010000019.1 GCA_028715415.1 Candidatus Omnitrophota bacterium
CTTCCCAATAGTCATGCACAAATGCCAAGTCCGAGCCTGTTGCTACTGTTCCCGCGCGGTGAATAATTCCAAATGCGGCTTGCCCATTTTGTTGAAAACTTACACCTACATCTCCAGAGTTTGTTCTTTTTAGGGCAAGTTTTATGTTGCGATTATTTGTGGTATCATCTCTTACATCTAGTCTTACGGTAGGATTCGAAGTGCCTATGCCGACATTCCCCCCTCCTAGAATACGCATGATTTCAGTCCCTCCGCCTCCAGGCCCTTCCCAATAGTTATTAAGAAATGACAACCCTCCATCCACGCCTGCGCGATGGACCAGCCCAAAAGCAGCAACACCATTTTGCTGGAAACTTAATCCTACGTCACCTACTCCTCTGCGCCTTATGGCAAGTTTTTCATTGTTGTTTGCGTTAGTGCTATCTAGGATATCTAACCTAGCTACAGGAGCATTTGTCCCTATTCCTATTCTTCCACTCGCTGTTAAGCTTCCAGCGATAGGAGACAAGTCAGTTGCGTTGACTCGTCCGTCTCCAGAAGTATCTCCAATAGCTTCGCCGTTAGTTACAAATAAATTATTATAGTTACCACTTGGTGAAGGATAATAGGTAGTTATTGTAATATCTTCTTGGGCAAAACAAAAAGTAGATGAAAACAAAACAATTGCAACGGTTGAAAATATTGTTCTGAGATTTTTCATGTTAACCTCCCTTTGTGTTTAAAGTATATAATATTTTTACTTACTTTACAATAATTAATTCTTTGTTATAATACGGTTAAAGAGGTAATTATGTATTGCAATTTTTACGGTTTAAAAGAGCGCCCGTTTAATATCACTTCCGATCCCTCCTTTTTTTTCTCAAGCCTTAAGCATAAAGAAGCATTAGCACATCTTTTATACGGAGTTACGCAAAGAAGAGGAATTATTGTTTTAACCGGGGAAATTGGGACGGGAAAAACAACAATCTGCCGTTTTTTATTAAATCAATTAGAAAAAAATGTAAAGACCGCTTTTATCCTTAATCCGCATTTCTCTGAAACACAATTACTTGAAGCGATAATTAAAGATTTTGGGATTAGTTCTAAAGGTAAATCCCGCCTCGCTTTAGTCTCTGAATTAAATGATTTTCTTCTTAATGAATCGGAATCGGGGAATAATATCGTGTTAATTATTGATGAAGCACAGAATTTAAAGCCTCCTATCTTAGAGCAGATCAGGCTTTTATCTAATCTTGAGACGGAAAAAGAAAAATTATTGCAAGTTGTTTTAGTAGGCCAGCCGGAGCTTAACCGGAAGCTGGATCTTTATGATTTAAGGCAGCTAAGGCAACGAGTTATGGTTAGATACCATATAAGCCCTTTAGACAAGCTTGAGATAAAAGATTATATAAAGCATCGTATAAATATTGCCGGTGGCAGTAATAATATAGAATTTACCGAAGAGGCTATAGATAAAATTTCTTTTTTCTCCGGAGGGACCCCCCGCCTTATTAATATGATTTGCGACCGTGCTTTGCTTGCAGGTTTTGTTGCTGAAGCCTGTGCTATAGATTTAAATATAATTGAGAAATGCCTTGATGAACTGGAACCCTATCTTGTAGGAGAGCGCTAATGAGTATAATAAACGATGCTTTAAAGAAGATTCAGAAAGGTATTAGTCCTCATTCTTCCGATAAAACGGAAAATAAGCCTGAACAGCAGCTAATAAATACACCTGTAGCACAGCAGCCACCTGTAATCAAACAACCTGATATTATTGTCCCATCAAAAACCGTTGTTCCTCCTCCCAACCTTTACGCTAATCCAAATCAGCTTCAACAGGTTGTGTCAAAGCCAACTGATAAGCCAAAAGATAAATTTAGTTTTAGGCCTATTGTCATGTTTATTTTGTTTGTTGCATTGGCTTATTTTTCAAGGGGGACATTAAAGAATGTTTATAATGATTTATTAAAAATTATGCCTAATTCTATCCAGTCGTTTTTACCCGGAGGTAAAGATAAATCTAAAGATAAGAAAAAAGTGCCTCAAGTGTCACCTTATAAAACAACAATTACCCCGAAAGAAAAGATAGAAACTTTAGCGCCCCAGATGTCTACGCCCATCACTTCGGTTTCATCTCCTGCTGTTCCCTCTCCTGCTGTTCCAACAACTCCTCCGGCTCAGCCGCCGGCAGCTTCCCCTGTTTCATTGATCCCCCAGGTTGTTAAAAAACAGTTTGAGCCAAAAAGTCAGGCTTCCCAAGAACCTTTTATTCTTAACGGAATCTTCTTTTCTGAGGATAAAGGCGGATATGCATTGGTAAACAACCAGATTGTAAAGGTCGGGGATACTATAAATGGTGCGGTTGTGAAAAAGATTACCGATGAGTTGGTTGAACTGGAAACTGAAGGCTCAATTATTAAGCTTTCTACGCGGTTAAAATAAATAAAGGGACGATTCTGTTTTTCTTAAGCTCATTAAACTTAAAAAATAGAACCGTCCCTTTTTTTTAAACTCGATTCTTTATAGCTTTAATTATTACAGGAAGTGGAATGTTTTTTACGATTTTAGTTTTACCGATTCCGGTTATCAAAACAAAACGATTGGTTTTACCGATAAACTTTTTATCGCGGTAGTGGGCGTTTATAATCTTAGGTAAAGAAACTCCTTCAATTTTTGTAGGCAGCCCAGAGTTTTTAATCAAGTTTTCAATTTTGTTTTTTGTTGAGTCGTTAATAAGCCTTAGTTCTTTGCTAATATCAGTTGCGACAAGCATCCCTAAAGCAATTGCTTCGCCATGGGTATATTTCTTGTATCCGCATGCTGCTTCAATGGCATGCCCAATAGTATGCCCGAAATTCAATATTGTCCTTATCCCCTTTTCTTCTTTTTCATCATTTCCAACGATTTGAGCTTTGATTTTACTGCAGCTTTTTACAATTTCTTCCAAAGCAGATGATTTTAGGCTAAGAATGTTGCTAAGGTTTTCTTCCAAGAAAGTAAATAACTTTGCGTCTTTTATTATCGCGTATTTTATTACTTCAGCAAGGCCCGAGTGTATTTGCCTTGTGCCTAAGGAAGAAAGAAGCGCAACGTCGCTAAAGACTATCTTTGGCTGGTAGAATGAACCAGCTAAATTCTTGGCCTGGGCTAAATCTACTGCAGTCTTTCCTCCTATGCTGGAGTCAACCTGTGCTAATAGGGTGGTAGGTATCTGTATGTAGGGTATCCCTCGTTTATATATTGAGGCAATAAAACCTGTTAAATCTCCAGCTACTCCTCCGCCAAGAGCAATAATGAATACTTGCTTTTTCTTGTCGTAATTTGCAATATCTTTAATTATTGTTGCGGCTAACTCTAAAGATTTGCTTTGTTCTGAATCGGGAATGGTTTTAAATTTAACGCTAAATCCTGATTGCTTTAGGATTTTATTTAAAGTGCCCCCGAATTTGTTTTTGATTAGCGAGTTCGTGATTATATAAGCGTCTATACCTATATTAAGCTTAATAAGGTAATCACCTAATAAGTTTATGATATTGTACCCAACTATGATTTTATAAGACCTTTTATCTAAATTAAGTTTTATAGTATGCATATTAAGCGGCAACTCCAAGTAATCTTAAGATAAATTCAACTATCGGCCAGACGATCCATCCGAAAATCCCCAGCCAGATAAGCACCATAAGGATAACAAAAGAATAAGGCTCAATCTGTGAGTATCTGTAAGAAAGATCATCGGGAAGCAATCCTGCCAATACTCTTGAGCCATCCAGTGGTGGTATGGGGATGAGGTTAAAGACTCCCAATACTACATTTATTACTATTAAGTTTACGGTAAGATAGCTTATTAGTGAAGGAAGAGAAACAAACCTGATGATAAAAGCTAGAATCGTGGCAAAAATAAAATTGGATAAAGGCCCGCTTAGGCCAACCCAGATAATGTCTTTTTTTGGATTCCTTAGCGCCCAATAATTTATAGGAACCGGTTTTGCAGCGCCAAAAATGAATTTGCCGCCACTTGATAAATATAAAAATAACGGAATGACTACAGTCCAGATTGGATCAATGTGTGCTAATGGGTTAAGGGTCAATCTGCCGGAATATTTCGCAGTTTTATCCCCTAACATGTAGGCAGTCCAGCCGTGGGAGAATTCATGCACGGTCATTGCTATAATCAATAGCCCAAAAGAAATTACAAAGGAAATGATTAGCCCAGGCATTAATTTACCAGCTCAATATTTTTTACTTCAATCACGGTGAATTTCTGTTTAGGCAGGTTCATTTTATTTCCAGTAACCTTTACTTTTTGGAAATTAAGTGATTCAAGGCTTTTTTTGTTTCCTTTTAACAGAAAGATTTCGTTGTTTTTAGTAAAGAGTTTATGTGTTGCGGCCCGGTTAAAAACCTTTCCGTAAGGCTTAATTATACCTTCAACTGTAATAATTTCGTTAGTAGGATTTTTTTCTGTATTTACGGGAAGGCTTGTATTTGGTTTAATGGTTACTGCAGGTGAAATATCCCCTGTTCTGTTTACAAATTTCTTGTATACCCAACCAAAACTATTTTGAATCGGTTCAATTTTAGCCCAACCCGAGGTTTCTTCAAGGATATTTACTACTTCGTTTATGTCCAAAGTGCCTAAGATTGGGGTAGATTCATTTGGGCCAAGGCGGATATTAATCCTGTCTTTAAGAGCCTTTGCATTAAGGCATTTTGTTTTCTGCTCTGTTTGCGGCAGGCCCGCGGAAGTGCTGGCTTTTTCGTAATTAAGGCATTCTAAAAAAGAGGCCTTTATATAGCAAGCAGCTCGTTTCGGAAGCCTTACCTTATACCAGTCATTTGCGCTTGCAACAACTTCAACCTTTTCTGATTTTTCAAGTATGCAGATTATCTCCGAAGAAGTCCTGGAGTCGGCTCTTAAATTAATCTTGTTACCGTTGACTTCTCCAAGAAAAGGAAAAGATTCTTCTGAGAAGCAATTGTTTAGGCAGGCAAAAGCCGATAAAAAAACCAGACAGCAAAGAATTTTTATTGAATTTAAGCGCATGGATAGTTTAAAAGGATTTTATTTCTTTTCAGGTGCCTTGGCGCCTTGTTTACCAGCTCCAGCTTGTTCTTTTCCTGCGGCAGCTGCTGGGGCAGTAGTCCCTTCTGCAGTAGTCCCTTCTGCGGCTTTCTCAACCTTTTCTTTCTTAATCTTGATTCGTATTGTCTTAATCTTGGGAAGACCGAAGACTTTATCTCCGTCTTTCCATTGGCCTTTTTCAGCCATCATCCTAATGCGCTCTGTGCGTTTTAGGACTGATCTTTGTTTTTTATCTTTTTCGGATATTGCTAATGATGGATGGATAGACATGTTTCTTACAACCTCCTTATACGGCAGTCCGCGTATCGTTTTCTTAATTGCGTAAGCAGCGATTGAGCCGTTTCTTGATTAATAAAATTTCCTACGCATAATATTGTCATTTTTCCTTTAGGTAACACTAATGGGTTAAGCCCTTTTGCTTTTAATATACTAGCTTCTTTTTGTGCGTTTATCTTTGTTTTGTAACTTGCTAATTGAATGGTAAAAGTTGAATTATTTCCATTTTTAGCAATTTGCTGATTTTCGCCGGCGTTTTGCTTTGCTATTTGATTGTTTAAAGGCAGTTTTGATTTGCTGATTAAGCCTTCAGTAGGCAGCTGATTGCTAATTTGTGAAGTTTTTGAATCATTGATAACCTGTTTATTTTGAACAGGCACTACATTTTTAGCTATGTCAAGCCGCGAAACATTAATATTAAAAGCAAGCCTCTTTCCTTTTTCAACTCCTAATGAAAAACTGATAATACAGCCAATTATGAATCCCGCAATAACAAGGATGCTCTTTTCAAATTCCCAAATGCGGTTTAAAAAGGGCTTCTTATTCTTTTGTCTTTGTGAATCTTGCGTATTATTTGATTCAGTAAAGAGTTCTAGCTGAGAATTATTATTGTCTTCCATATTTTTTGAATTTAGATTAGCTAATTGACTAGTTTCTTATTCTTTATTATACACCTTACTGGGGGGTGTTTTCAAGTAGTTTTTTGAGTTAATCTTCTTGATTACTTTTAGGAAGGCTTCTACTACTTTGGGGTCAAATTGAATTCCGCTTTTTTTCTTGATTTCTTTGATTGCTGTGGCGGTATCCATTCTTTCGCGGTAAGGCCTGCCGTAGACCATAGCCTCAAAGGCGTCTGCTACAGCCATAATACGAGCTCCCTGTGGGATTTGTCCTTTCTTTAACCGTGAAGGGTATCCTGTGCCATTAAATTTTTCGTGGTGGTGCATGATAATCGGGATTACCGGCTTTAGTACTTGAAGAGGCTTTAGAATTTGCGCTCCTTTAACGGGGTGGTTTTTTATAATATCGTATTCTTGGGGAGTTAATTTCGTAGTTTTTGTAAGAATCTCAAGCGGGATATCAGCTTTCCCAGTGTCATGAAGAAGGCTTGCATATTTCAAACTCTCAATTTGTTTTTCATCCAAATGCATCTCTATGCCAATCGCAGAGACAAGCTTGCTAAAATAAGGCGAATGAGTATATTCCGATGGGACTCTTGTGTCTAAAAGCGTAACCAGCGATTTTATGCTTCCTAAAACTATTCTTTGCTGGTCTTCGCATAACTGTAAATTTTTAACTCCAATTATGGATTGCTCAACCAAAGCCATTAACAGTTCCTGGTCGGCTATTTCAAATTTTGGTGAGTTCTTCTTTCTTTTTATTACAACAACCCCAATTATGTCATCGCAAATAAGAGGGACAGCCAAGATGTTATTTTTTCTAACCGAGGTGAGGGTTTTTAGTATCTTTTTTTCTATTCCTGAAGTGATTTTTGATTTTTTATCGTTAATGATTTTTTTTCTATCGCTTGCGATGCATTTTAAAATAGAATATTTTTTGGAAGTGTCAAGCAGGATAATTGAGCAGGAATGTGCGCTAAATATCTGGCAGATGAGCCGGCTTAAGCGGCTGATCAAATCTCTTAACTGATAGGTTGAATTAATCAGCCTATAGATAGAATGCATTGATGAGATTAAGGACTTATACTTTTTCGTAGGGGTCGAATAATTTTTTGTATTCATTTAAAGCATACCTATCTGTCATCGCGGCAATATAATCGCAGACAACACGCCTTTTGCCGTCCTCGGGAATTCTTTTTTGGATTTCCGGGGGCAACATTTCAGGCTTATCCATGTATATTTCAAATAATTCTTTTATGAAACGTTTTGCCTTTGTGCTCATTCTTACCACCCTATAATGATGGTAGAGCCTATTCATCAGGAATGAGCGTAAGGGCTTCCTTAATTCTAACATATCTTTACTGAATGTGACAACTTTTTTATTTAATTTTTTTACAGCTTCAGGAGATTTAAGTTTAAGGTCTTTTATATTTTTTTCAGTTTGTTTGATTAAATCAGTAACTTGCAGGTCAATCAAGGATTTAATAATGAGGTATTTCTTTTTTGTCTGGTCAATGTTCGGATATGATTTTGCAATATTCCTGTAGATATCCCTCCAGATTTCTAAATTCTCCAAATCTGAAAACTTAATTAGCCCGGAAGTTAAGCCATCGTCAAGGTCGTGATTATCATATGCGATTTCATCTGCGATATCAACGATTTGAGTTTCAAGGGTGGGCATTTCTTTTGGAGCCAAGGCTTTGATTGCTACGGAAACGTCAAACGCCGATGAATGTTTGACAATCCCCTCTCTTACTTCCCATGTTAAATTCAGCCCGCAGAAATCAGGGTATCTTTCTTCAAGATAATCAACTACTCTTAACCCGTGAGCATTATGGTTAAACCCGCCGTATTTCGCCATCAGCTCATTTAAAATTTCTTCACCTGCATGCCCAAAGGCAGTATGCCCTAAGTCATGGGCAAGGGCCAAGGCTTCAGTAAGGTCAACATTTAAACGCAGGCTCATTGCGATAGTGCGGGCAATCTGGGCTACTTCAAGGGTATGCGTTAAACGTGTACGGTAATAATCTCCCTCGTGGTTAACAAAAACCTGAGTTTTGTATTCAAGCCTTCTAAATGCTGCGGAATGAATAACTCTGTCGCGGTCTCTTTGATAGGCAGACCTGTATGGATGTTCCGGTTCTTTGTGTACTCTGCCTCTTGTTTCGCAACTTTTCATTGCGTAAGGAGCCAGGAGTACATTCTCAAACTTATTTATTTCGTTTTGATTCAGCATTTTTTAATAGTTTGTATAATTCTTCTAAAGATTGGGAGATTACTTTGGTTGAGAAAAGCGTGGGCATGAAATTTGTATCCCCTGTCCAGCGCGGGACGATATGGATGTGAATATGATTAGTAATCCCTGCGCCTGCTGGTTTTGAAAGGTTAATTCCTATATTAAAACCTTCCGGTTTTAAAGTTTCCGTAAGCATTTTTTTAGCTTTTTTTAAGGTTGAAAAAAGATCAAGGATTTCTATTTCGCTTAATTGTTCAATGTCTTTTACGTGCCTTAAAGGGCAGACCATAACATGCCCGCTATTGTAAGGAAAAGTATTAAGTATTGCTATAGAGTGGCGCGTTTTGATAAAAACGTGGTTTTCTTCTGGTTTTTTTGCGCCTATGCAAAAAATACAGCCTTTCTTTTTCTTGCCTCTAATGTAATTAATTCTCCAAGGGGCCCACAATTTGTCCATTTTTATAATTTAATTATCTTTGCTTCAATTTTATCGTTGATTTCTATTATACCATAAGAATTGGAAGCCGCGAAGATTTTATCCGTTGGGCTTCCGGGGTTAAAATAAAGAATTCCGTTGATTTTCTCATTTACACTGCAATGCGAATGGCCGAAAATAATGATATCAACGGGGATGTTTTCAAAAGCAGTAGTTAAAACCTCAATTAATTTACTTGGGGCCCCCCATCCATGAGCAAGCCCGATTCTATACTTGCCGATTTTAAAAACTTCCTTTTCCGGCAGAATAGTTTTAACTTCTTCATGGTCCATATTTCCTTGAACCGCTTTTACGTTTGGACAGATTTTTTTAAGGGTTTCCAAAACACTTATATCAACAAGGTCCCCGGCATGGATAATCATGTCTGCGGTTTTAAGGTCATCAAGAAGCTTTTTTGGTATTTCGGTTGATCGTTCAGGGATATGCGTATCAGAGATAACTACTATTTTTATCATATTAAGCAGTAATACCCGGTTTAGAAAACAGGTCAAAGATAAGGTTTAGGTTGTTAATATCCCAAGTCCAGACTTTTTCTTCCAATGCCCTTAGCCTTGTGTTTGCATCAATGTCATTTAACGTAACAATAACTTTTCTTTGCAGTTTATGACGGTATTTTTTACATTCTTTGGCAAAATCAGCAACGTCTTCTTCTGTTAAAACCTCTTTTTTTACTCCCACTATCCATAGGCAGTCGCTGGAGCGGCCAATCAGACCATCTTTTAACCTTCCGTTAGAGAATTCCAATTGTTTAATCTCTCTGAAATGGTCTAACCGGATCTTTTTTCTCTCCATCTGAATCATCTCATCTTCAAAGAGCCTTAATAATTCAGTCATTCTTTCAGTTAGAGGCTTATGTGTGCTCGCAAGGAACTCGTTAATTATCGCTCCAATTTTATCTTTGAATAAGGCTTTTTGTTTTCTTGCATCAAACGTCAGGGAATTTAATTTCTCTTCATGGATAAACCTGAGCCAAAAGCTAAAAACCCTGTCATTAATCCTTAAGAAGTCGCCGCTTCTAATAATAGTGTCAAGTTCCAGTAAGTGGTTTATCCTTAAGAATAATTCTTTTTGTTGTTTATGAAGCAAATGCGCGATGTCCTTGATTTTATTCCTGCCACAGGATATAAGGTATAAAATTGAAATGTAATCATTTCCATAATTTGAGTCTTGAAAACGTTTGATATAATTGGAGAATCTCTGGTTAAGTGTTCCTGAGGCATCAAAAAGCAGGTTTTCCAGTATTTCTGCAAGATTTTGTTCTTTTGATTTTGATAATTCTTCGGCGATTACTCTTAAATAAAGCGGGTATCCCCCTGAAAAATGCACCACAAAATTCTTAAGGCCGGAGTTAAGGCTTAAACCGCTGAGCTTTTGTTCAAGGTATTGTTCGCTAGTCTTTATATCCAAGGGTTCAACTTGGATAACTTCAAAATTCCCGAATAGTAATGATAAATGTTTTGTAAGGGTAGTTTTTGCTTTAAATTCCAAAGAGCTAACAATGATATACATTGTGTGTTTCTGGGTAATTAAGAGTTTTGACCATTCTCTGTAGAGGTTCTTAAAACCCAATTTCTCTAAGTTGAGGAATTCATCAAGAATTATTACGCAATGTTTCCCTGTTTCTGAATGCAATATCTCTGGTAGGCTGAATAACTCAGTGAAGATTTCAGTTTGTTTTTTCTTTTTTACGAGGCTAAGGATTGATTTAATCTTTTCAACAGTTTTAGGAATATATTTTTCTGATTTTTCAATTAAGAAATTAATGTCGTCTTTAAGCACAACGTCGCTATTTATTAAAAAATTATACAAAAGCACTCCGATAAATCTTTTTACGAAATACTCAAGGGATTCTTGCCTTATCTCGAGATAGGATATAACAATCCTGTTGTCGTAGAACTTTTCAAGAAACTTAAAGATTATGGAAGTCTTACCGACTAGTTCTTCTCCGATAATGGCAATATTCTGCCGGTACCCGCTTAAAAGGCCTTTTAAGCGTTTATTAAGAAGATCTGTGTAGGTTTTTCGGTCAAGAAATTCTTGGGTTATCATGGGAGATAATAATTAGGGTTTTGGGGGTAAGGGCCTTTTCTTATTTCAAAATGCAGGTAATTGTTTTTGTCCCTTGAGGCGTTGCCAACCTTGGCTATAACAGCGCCTTTTTGAACACTATCCCCAGGTTTGACAAATACTTTTGAATTTCTGGAATATATTGTAAAGAATCCGTCCTGATGGTCAATGATTATTGTTTTTCCGAATTGCCCGAATTCATCAGCGCAAAAGGAAACTCTTCCGTTTCTTGCTGCAATCACATCAGTGCTTTCAATAGCCTGTATGTTTATTCCTTTGTTAAGTATGTTGTTGGAAGTCTGCCCAAATCCTAGCAGGATTCTTCCTTTTGCTGGCCAGGTAAAATCATCAGAAGAGGAATATTTTATTGCAGGTTGGCTGGTTTGTTTTTTTTGATTTGGGATAAAGATTAACTGTCCTATTTCTATGGAGCTTGATTCAGGAATCCTATTTACCCGGATTATTTCGTCAATGTCTATATTATACATTTTTGAAATACGCCAAAGGGTTTCCCCTTTTTCCACTTTGTGGTATATCCCCGGCAAGCCTTCAATCTTAGTGGATGGAATAATTGGTTGAGAGGCGCAACCCGAGAAAAACAGCGCAAGCAAAGACAGAGTTAACGTTAGAAAAATATGTTTTACGTTTTTCATTTTTTAAAAGCGGGTGAGCGGAATCGAACCGCCATATCTAGCTTGGGAAGCTAGTGTTCTACCACTGAACTACACCCGCAAATTATTCTTATGCCACCACTGTCCCGCAATTAACGCTTAATATGCTTGATGCGGGATCCCGCCAAGTGTCTGTAATGCTAGTTTTGCGGGAAACTACACCCGCAGGCACTCTTCCATTAATTTTATAGAACAATACTTACCGCACATAGTGCAGACATCCGAATCATTAGGTTTTGATGAAAGCCGGAATTCTTTTGCTTTATCCGGATCAATTGCTAATTTAATTTGTTTTTTCCAGTCTCTTTTTTGACGGGCAAGGGACATTTCTTTGTCCCAGCTAAGAGCACCTTTAACACCCTTTGTTATATCAGCTGCGTGGGCAGCGATCCTTGATGCAATCACGCCTTCTCTTACGTCATTTATTGTAGGATGCCTTAAATGTTCTGAAGGTGTAACATAGCATAGAAAATCAGCTCCATAGCTTGCCGCCAATGCTCCTCCGATAGCGGAAGTGATATGGTCATAGCCCGCTCCTACATCGGTAACAAGCGGCCCAAGGACATAAAAAGGGGCTCCATTGCAAATTTTCTTTTGCAGAGAAATGTTTTCTTTGATCTGGTTTAATGGAACATGGCCCGGCCCTTCAATCATTACCTGGACGAATTTTTTTCTTGCCTGTTTTGCTAATTGGCCAAGTATCTTAAGTTCTGCGATCTGCCCTTTGTCGGTTGCATCAAGTATGGAGCCCGGGCGAAGGCCGTCTCCTAAGCTTAAACAGACATCATATTTATATGCGATATCCAAGATACGGTCAAAATATTGATAAAAAGGGTTTTCTTTTTTGTTGGAATTAATCCAGCTTGCTATTATTGCTCCCCCTCTTGAAACTATTCCCAGGACTCTTTTAGATTCTTTGATTGTATTTGTGGTATTGATAGTTACTCCAGAATGTATAGTAAAGAAATCAACTCCCTGTTTTCCCTGAGCTTCTAATGTGTCAAGTATATCTTCAATGGTGAATTTTAAAAAATTACCTCTTTTCTTCTGAGCGTTAACCGCAATTTCATAAATTGGGACTGTGCCGACAGGTATGTTGGAAGCGCCCATTATTTCTTTTCTTGTTTTTTGCAGGTTTTCTCCGACGCTTAAATCCATTATCGTGTCAGCGCCGTATTTTTCTGCTGCTTCAAGTTTCTTTAGTTCGCTTTTTATTTCACATTTATCCGTAGATGTCCCGATATTGGCGTTAATTTTTGTACGCAGGCCTTTTCCTACAGCGCAGGGTTTGCTGATCTTGTGGTGTTTGTTAAGAGGAATGACTATAGAACCGTTTTTTATCCCTTCAAGAATGGTTTTTGGGGGAAGCCCTTCCATTTTTGCAACTTTCTTCATTAAATCAGTTAAAATATTCTTGGATGCGTATTCTAATTGAGTCATTTTAATTATTCAGTAGTTTTGAAATCATCTTGGTTTGTGAGGCAATATTGTTCGCAAGGCAGATTTCTCTGCAAACAGCAACTCTTCTTGCGCCATTTGACATAACCAATTTTAAGTTTTTGGAATTTATTCCGCCGATTACGAAAAACGGTATTTTAATTCTTTCTTTAACAGATTCAATTGATTTTAAGCCGATGGCTTTTCGTTCCGGCTTGGTTGGAGTTGAGAAAATTGCTCCTAACCCAATGTAGTCTGCCCCCTGTTTCTGGGCTAATAGGGCTTCTTTTAAATTAGAGCATGATACACCGATTAGTTTATTTTTTCCTAAAATTTTTCTGGCAAGCGTAAGAGGGATGTCTTGTTGCCCAAGATGGACTCCATCGCTATCGGTGACCATGGCTATGTCTATATAATCATTGATAATAAAGAGTGTTTTTGTGCCTGCAAGAATATTGCGCAGCTGGAAGGCATTTTTTAAAATAGATTTTTTATCTGATGTTTTATCCCTGTATTGAATTATGTCTACACCCATATTCTTTACCTTGCTGGCAATTTCTGTTACCGAGGTATCTTTAAGAATCTCTTTATCTATGATTAGGTAAAGAAAGGATTTTTTTAGCAATTTTTTTCTCAGTTTCATAGATGTTGTACCTGATTTTCTTAAATCCAGAAGCAATTTTTGTATCTATTAGTTTGGAAAACTCCTCCAAGACCCTGATTGATTCTTTAACGCGTTGCATATTCGCAAAGAAAATATCTTTAAAATCTTTGCGTTTAAATTCACTTTTAACAAAAATATCAAACCCGACGTCCCTTAGGCTGTATCTTTGTTCAAGCAATTCTTTCTTGGCGGGAAATTTATTTAGAATGCTATCCAATGAGTGCCTGATCTTTTTTAAATCTTCTGTTAAAGAGCGGTTATCAAGGATGAAGCGGGTGATTTCTTCTGTAACGCGCAGGCCTTCTTTAGCACGATTAATATTCGCGTCAATAATCCTGTTGATTGCTTTAGTTTTTAAAGGTTTTGACAATTTTATTGATTAAGTTTGTAGTTGAGCGCCCGGAAGCCAAAGTAATGGTGTAAATTTTCCCGCCATAGCTTCTTACAAATTCGGCACCTACTATATTATTTTTTTTCCAATCGCTTCCCTTAACCAGTGCATCGGGTTTTATTGCTTTAATGGTTTCAAGAGGGGTATCTTCATTAAAGATTACGACATAATCAACGCTTTCCAAGGCTTCAAGGACTCCTGCTCTATCGTCTTGGCTTACTATGGGCCTTTTGTTTCCTTTAATCCTTTTTACCGAAGAATCCGAATTTAGCCCGAGGATGAGGATGTCGCCTTTTGATCTTGCTTTTTCTAAATACATCACGTGGCCGAAATGTATTAAATCAAAACAACCGTTAGTAAAAACGATTTTTTTTCCTTGCCTATGAAGGCCTGAAGCAATTTTCTTGATCTGGCTTGTAGTTTTTATTTTACGTCTTGACAAAGTGTTTGCTCCACGAGTTCACAGATAATATGTATTATGGTTATATGTGATTCCTGAATCCTGGCGGTTATATTGGATGGAACAATTAAAGCTACGTCAGCAAGTTTAGCAAGTTCCCCGCCGTCGCCACCAGTAAGTGCAATAGACCGAATACCCATCTTTTTTGCTTGTTTTATTCCTAAAGCAACATTTTTCGCTTTTCCGCTTGTTGAAATAGCAAATATTATGTCATTCTTTTGTCCTAAAGCCTCAACCTGCTTAGCAAAGATGACTTCGTAGCCATAATCATTTGCCAGGGAAGTTAGAACAGAAGTATTGGTGTTTAAGGAAATCGCAGCCAACGCACTCCTGTCTTTTTTAAATCTTCCAATAAATTCGGCCGCCATATGCTGGGCGTCTGCAGCAGAACCGCCGTTGCCAAAGATTAAAGCTTTACCGCCTTTTTTCAGGCTTTCAATTAGGATGTCGGCAATTTCTTTAATTTGCCCGATGTTGTTGCGCAGGATTTGTTCTTTGACATGAATGCTTTCCAAAAGTATATCTGTTATTTCATCTCTCATTTTATACCTCTTATTTAGCCAAAGAAAACTTTAGCAATGTCGTATAGCTCCATATCTACCAGTTTTAATGCTTTTACTGCTTCTTCTAATGGAACGTCTATGATTTTTATTCCTTGCAGAGCAACCATTCTCCCGAATTTTTTATTCTTTATTAATTCAACGGCTTTTACTCCGAAGCGCGTTCCTAAAACTCTGTCAAATGCGGTAGGAGTTCCTCCTCTTTGAATGTGTCCAAGCACACTTACTCTTGTTTCAAAGCCCGTCCTTTTTTCAATTTCAGCAGCAAGGGCTTCTCCGATACCGCCAAGCCTTACATGGCCAAAAGCGTCAAGCTTTTGTTCTTGCAGCACAAGGCTGTTATCTTTAAAATGAGCGCCCTCAGCGACAACAACAATACTGAAAGTTTTTCCTCTGGCATGTCTCTTTTTTATGATTTCACAGACTTCATCCATATCAATGGGAACTTCAGGGATAAGGATTACATCAGCTCCTCCGGCAATACCGGATTCAATTGCGATCCAGCCGGCGTGCCTTCCCATAACTTCTGCAACAATAATCCGATGGTGGCTTTCTGCGGTCGTATGCAATCTGTCAATACATTCTGTTGCAACGTTAATCGCTGTGTCAAAACCAAAAGTATAATCAGTAGCTGAAAGGTCGTTATCTATAGTTTTGGGAACTCCGACGATATTAGGCAATCCGTCTTTGGTTAATTTTGATGCAACACCAAGAGTGTCTTCTCCTCCGATTGCAATCAATGCATCAAGGCCAAGTTTTTTAAAGTTATCTTTTACTTTTTGAACATCGCCTTCTTTTTTATAAGGATTAGTTCTGCTTGTTCCGAGGATGGTCCCGCCTTTTGGCAGGATCCCTGAAACCGCCAAACTATCTAAAGGCATAGTGTCAGCCATAACAAGGCCTTTCCAGCCATTTTTTATTCCAACAAATTCATATCCTTCAAGTAAACCTTTTCGTACTGCTGCCCTGATAACTGGATTTAAACCCGGACAATCTCCTCCGCCTGTAAGAACTCCAACCTTTGTCATTACTATTTCCTCCCGTTAAACTCTGCCGTAACCACTAAATGGTATTGTCGGCTCTTGTTTGTCAAATTCTTTTCTTTTTTTATCTTTTTCTTCTATTGAAGCAATTTTCGCTATGTGTATGTTGATAACGGGTTCTTGTTCAAGCCCTAAAACCCTCTGGATTTCCGATTTTGTCATTTCCTGAAGCCGGGAAGTAAGTTCGGGCATGTTTGCTTCAGATTTCAGTATTACTCTTAAATCAACGATGATGATTCCTTTTCTATTTGCAATTACGGTAGGCCTTAGCTCTTTTACTTCTGAAATAAGGTTTGAAAGCCTTCTGATTAGGTCTTCAACGGCCGTTAACGCGACGGTAATTTTCCCTGAAGGGGTTGAGAAAGCTATTGTTTTTTCTCTTTGGAAACGGGATAAGATTAATTGTGCAAGTGAAAAACTGATCAATATTAGCAATAAACCCGAGAGGAAGATGATTATCCGGTAGTTGGCATTGCCTTGAATTATTAGAAGAGTGTTAGAGATATATTTTTCACAAAGAGGCTGAAGTTTTTCAAAAGAAAATGCCACAGAAAAAACCATCATGAGTAATCCGATAATAACGAGGATTGTTGTATAAAAGAAAACGCCTAATGCCCTCATTTTACCTCCTTATTTTTCTATGCTTTGGATACTAATATCAATATCTTTTATTGAGAGATTTGTCATTTTTTCTAATGCCTGACGAATGTTCTCCTGTGCCTTATTGGCGATTTCCGGTATATTGTATCCATATTGTATGACTAAAGGCACTTCAATTTTTACCCCGTAATTTTTATCAAATTCTACTTTAATATTTGATAAATCTTTTTTTCCCAGTAATTCCAATAAGCTGCTCCGGAAACTTACCCCAATACGTTTGACGCCTTCAATCTCGGTTGCGGCAATTGAAGCTACAGAAGCAACGACGTTTTTATGGATTTTGATTGTGCCTAAGTCTGTGCGGGATTCGTCATTCTGCATTATTCTTCCCCTTTTTGTCCTTGTTTCATCATTTCTTGGACAAAATGCGTGGAAATATCACCTTTTAAGAATAAGGCATTGCTTAAAAGCTGTTTATGAAAAGCTATGGTTGTTTTAATGGGCGCGATATAAAATTCCCCTAAAGCTCTTTGCATAATACTAATCGCCTCTTGGCGGTTTTTCCCATGAGTTATTACTTTAGCGACAAGTGAATCATAGTAAGGAGAAATTGAATATCCCGGATAAATATGCGTATCAATCCTGACACCCGGGCCGCCCGGCAAATACAATGTTTCAATTTTACCCGGGCATGGCATGAAGTTATTCTCAAAGTCTTCCGCGTTAATCCGGCACTCAATAGCAGCGCCTTTAATCTGGATATCTTCTTGCTGGATTTTAAGTTTTTCACCCGCGGCAATGCGGATTTGTTCTTTGACAAGGTCAATACCGGTTACCATCTCAGTAACAGAATGCTCAACCTGTATCCTTGTATTCATTTCCATAAAATAGAAGTTATTGTTTTTATCAAGAAGAAATTCTATGGTGCCAACGCTGCTGTATCCGGCAGATTTTACTCCTCTTAGCGCTGCTTCGCCCAGCCGTTTGCGCAGCTTAGCATCAACTGCCGGCGAAGGGGATTCTTCTAATAATTTTTGGTGCCTTCTTTGGATACTGCAGTCTCTTTCTCCTAAATGTACGATATGCCCGTATTTATCGGCCATGATTTGGATCTCAACATGGCGGGGTTTTTCTACGTATTTTTCAATATAAACGGAAGAGTTTCCGAAATTAGCTTCTGCTTCAGCTTGTGCTGTCATTAAGCTTGAGACGAGTGTTAAATCATTGTGGCAAATTCTCATACCTTTTCCGCCGCCACCAGCAGCTGCTTTAATAATAACCGGATAACCGGTCATTTTTGCGGTTTTGATTGCTTCATCTTTATTTTTTACAGGATTTTGGCTTCCTGGGACAATAGGCAGCCCAGCTTTTTTCATTGCAGCGCGTGCCGCCATTTTATCTCCCATTAGGCGGATGTTTTCAGGAGTAGGGCCGATAAAAGTAATCTTACAGGATTGGCAGATTTCAGCAAAATGTGCGTTTTCTGCCAGGAAACCGTATCCGGGATGAATTGCTTCAACGTCGGTAATTTCTGCGGCGCTGATTATTGCTGGTATATTTAGATAGCTGTTGGAACTTGCTGCCTGCCCAATACAGATTGCCTCATCAGCAAGGCGTACGTGGAGTGAATTTCTGTCAGCTTCAGAGAAAACAGCTACAGTGCGGATGCCTAATTCTCTACAGGCACGGATAATTCTTACGGCAATTTCGCCGCGATTTGCAATCAGGATTTTAGAAAACATTATTTTAAAAGAGGTTAAAGCGGTTCAATGAGAAATAACGGCTGGCCAAATTCAACCGGTTCAGCGTTATCAACTAGGATTTCAAGTAATTTCCCTTTTATTTCTGACTTGATTTCGTTCATAAGCTTCATTGCTTCTATAATGCAAACAACCTGTCCTGCTTCAATTGTTTGCCCGGCCTCAACATAAGGAGCCGATTCCGGGGAAGGCGCCCGGTAAAAAGTTCCGACCATAGGTGCTTTGATCTCAACTGTTTTTGAAGTTAAGTTCACAGTAGTTTCTTTTGCTGCCCTTTGAGGGGCTTCAGACGGCTTTTCTTTCTCAATAATCATAGGGCCGTGAAAGACTTCTGTCCCAGCTGAGGTTTTCTTAAGGCGGATTTTTGTCCCGTCCTTTTCAATTTCCAGCTCCATAAGGCTGTTTTCATTCATAAGATTGATCATTTCTTTGATTTCTTTAATGTTCACTCTTTTCCTTCCTTCCTTATTTAGGAGACCCTTTCAACGTATCCACCGGTGCGTGTGTCAATTTTAACCTTGTCGCCTTCGTTAATAAATAACGGAACTTGAATAGTGGCCCCTGTTTCAACTTCAGCAGGTTTTGTCCCGCTTTTTGCTGTGTCTCCTTTAATGCCCGGCTCCGTGTGCATGATTGTAAATATGATAAAATTAGGAAGATTAACGCTTAAGGTGTCATGTTTATAAAAATATCCGGAAACTTCAAGGTTGTCTTGAAGGAATTTTTTATTATCTCCGATGCTTTCTTCGGGGATTGCAATTTCTTCAAAAGTCTCTTGATCCATGAAATGGAACATCCCGCCGGATTGATATTGATATTGAAGCTTTCTTTCTTCAACAAAGGCAACTTCTATTTTTTCATCGCCTCGAAAAGTTTTTTCAAGAACATTGCCGGTTTTCATGTTCCTGCATTTGGCGCGTACAAAAGCCGCACCTTTGCCGGGTTTAACATGTTGAGCGTCAATAACCATATACACTACGTCATCCACTAGGATTGTTACACCTGATTTGACTTCATTAATTGATAGAGCCACTTAACACCTCGCATCCTTTCTTGGTTACTAAAACCATATCTTCTATTCTTATTCCAAATTTCCCCGGTAAATAAATTGCTGGTTCAACTGTAAAGACCATTCCCGGGGTTAATTTTTCCTGATTTTTGCCGGATATTGTTGGTTTTTCGTGGATATCCAGCCCTACTCCATGCCCTAGGCTATGCCCAAAGTATTCTCCGAAGCCCTTTTGACTGATGGTGCTGCGCGCTTGTGAATCAATCTTGGCAATCAAAGTTCCAGGCTTGATTGCATTTATGGCGCTTCTATTTGCCTTAAGCACTAAGTCGTAAATGCTTCTTGCGTAAACACTAATTCTACCTAAAAAGAAAATTCTTGTCAAGTCTGATTTATAGCCTTCGTAATCTACCCCAATGTCTACTAACACAAGTTCGTTATTCCTAATTCTTTTTTGCGAAGAGATGTGGTGCGGAAAGCTGGAATTTGCGCCTGAGGCAACTATTATGTCAAAAGCCGAAGCCTTTGCGCCATGATATCTTATGAAACGTTCAAGTTCAGCTACAACTTCTAGTTCTTTCTTTCCCGGTTTGATTACCCTCTTTGCAAAATTTAGCGCTTCTTTAGTGATTGCAATAGCTTTGCGGATTTTCTTTAATTCTTCAACAGATTTTACCTCTCTTAAGTTCTCAACCAAATCTTGTGTTGGGATTAAGCTGACTTTTTTCCCAAAAGCTGTTTTTATTTTTTTGTAACCGCTAAAAGAAAGATTCCTTTCTTCAAAGCCTATCCGTTTTGCATTTATTTCAAGGCAAATCTCAACTAAGGTTTGCGTAATAGCCCCATCAATCTTTTTAATTATGATTTCGCGTCCAAGCCGTTTTTTTGCTTCTTCTGTGTATCTTGAATCCGTAAGATAAAACAGCCTATTTTTGCTGATTAGAAAGTAGGAATCACGGCTTGGGGTTTGAGTAAGATAGGAAATATTTGTCGCGGAAGTTACAAGTAAGCAATCTATTTTTTTCTGAGCAATCTTTTTTCTGATATTTTGTATTTGTAAGGTCATTTAGCATTAATTAAATCAATCAAGGCCATAAGCCCTAATAGATAGCTTTTTGCCCCAAAACCAAGGATGGTTCCTTTGGCAACCGGGCTGATTAAAGATTTATGCCTGAATTCTTCCCTTGAGTAGATATTTGAAAGATGCACTTCTACGGTAATGACTCCTGAAGCAGCAATTGCATCTCTTATTGCAACGCTTGTATGTGTATAGGCAGCCGGGTTTATCAGTATTGCCTGAAAAGTTTTTTTGGCCTTACCGATTAAGTCTACGATTTCGCCTTCATGGTTTGATTGGATGATTTTAAGCGAAACCTTATTTTTCTTGGCCAGCTTATTTAATTCTGCGTTAATTTCTTTTAAAGTAACTCTTCCGTATACGGCAGGTTCTCGTTGCCCCAAAAGATCAAGATTAGGCCCATGTATGACTAATATCTTTTTCATTTAATTTTCCGCTTCGTCAATTAGCATAACGGGGATCCCGTCTTTTATGGGATATTTTTTCCCGCATTTCTTGCAGACTATTTTGTTGTCTTTTAATTCAACATCAGCTTTACAGGCAGGGCAGGCAAGAATATCTAATAATTCCTTGTCAATCATTTTGTTTCTCCTTTTGATGTTGCAATGTACTGCATTTTTAATTCGTAAAGCATATTTTCAATCAAAGTGCTTTCTTCTTTTGTTAAATTATTATTAGTTTTTTCTTTAAGCATATCAAGGGTGTCAATTATAAACTTGGCTTGATTAAGGCTTTTTTCAGTTTTGTTGGTAGCGGGATTCGGGACAATTCCAAGTGAAATTGATGCTTGTAGAGAAAGTGTAGTTATAAAGAAGCTAAAATCCGGAGTAATCGGGGTAAAATCATCATTGGTGTTTTTTAATTCAGTTTTTTCTTTCTCGACTTGCGCTTTCCAGCTTTCGTCAATCTTCTTGTCTTTTTCGTCCATAGTTTTAATAGATTATGATGCCGGCATATCCGACAACACTATTTCTATCTCCCGTAGTTTCTCCGGATGTCTGGTATCTGATTAATTCGCTTGATACTGCCCCTAAAAGCTTAGCCGCTCTAATCATTGCTATTGCAGGCGCAAATCCACACATGGAGATGTTTAGTTTTTCTTTCTTTTCAATTAATTTATTTTCGTTTAATTCAAGGATTGCTTTTATTGCTTCGTTGTCTTTTGATTTTGCTTGGGGCTCAGGCTCGTAATGGGTCATATCAGAGCTGGCTACTATTAACACTGAATCTTCCCTGCCGTTTTGTTCAATGGTTTCTGTTAATTCCTCCCCGATTTCTTTTAGGGTGTTTGTATCTTCGGACATAATAGTAATCGGCACGATTTTAATATCTTTTTTGAAATATTGGAAAAAAGGCAATTCTACTTCCAGTGAATGCTCATTTATATGCGCGGATGAATCTTCTTTAAGAAATTCCGAATTCTTCAATATTTGATTGGCTAAAACTGAGTCAATTTTTACGTCTCCCAGCGGAGTTTGCCAGATGCCTTCTGTCATGATGCTGTATGGCGCCCCATATCCGGTATGATTTGGCCCAAGGAGAATAATTGTTTCTTTTAAGTTTATCCGGGAAACCGTTTCTGCAGCCACCTTCCCTGAGTAAACATAGCCGGCATGAGGAAGTAAACAGGCTAAGCAATCTTTCTTCTGTGTATTTTTATCAATAAAAGATTCAATCTGATTTTTTAGATGCTGTGCGGATGAGGGATAAAATTGCCCTGCGAAAGACGCTTTTCTAATATCATATAATCCCATGAAACGCTCCTTCAAGAAATGCTTTAGCTTTTATTAAATCATCAGCAGTAGCAGGATGGTGCGCTTCTATAACTTTTATGGTTTCTTTTTTTAGAAAAGGCTTAAATCTTAAAAAATTTAAATCGCCCTTTAGAGGGGCAAGATGATCCTGGCATCCTGAAATATCATGAATATGGATGCCAAGCAATTCCTTACCGTAAGCATCAAGATAATCTTTATGACGCCAAAACCCTAAATTTTCCATTAATTGGGCATGCCCTGTATCATGCCAATAAAAAATATTAGAATTTTTAAACTCTTTAAGTATTATTCCGATTTCATTAAAAGAAGGCATCTCTCTATAATAAAAGCGTGTTTCTACTCCTAAAAGTATTCCTGATTTCTTAGCATGCACATTTAGTTCTTCTAAACTCTTAAGGGCGTTATAAAGGAAGGGTTTTGACTGGGCGGATCTTTCTTTAATAACTTCTTTTTTTAATTCATTAAATGCCTTGGATTTTCTTTGGCCCAAATTGTACAGGCTTATAAGTTTTCTGGTCCTATCTGGGATTTCCACTCTTCCGCAGTGAAGGACTACTGCTTTAGCTTTAAGCGATTTCGCGGTATCAATAGAACGTTTTGAATATTTAACCGCGAGCTCCCTCTGTTTATCGTCGGTAGAAGCCATTGAGAAACAATCAGGTAGCGCACTTAAACGGGAAAATTCCTTTGGAATCGGGCAGTAGTTGTGAATGCTGCTAATTTTAATCTTATTTGAATCCACTTCATTTTTAGCCTGCCTGACCATTGAAGCAGTGAGATTAAAACTAAGCTCAACTTCCTTAAAGCCCAGCTTTTTTATTTCAAAGAGCAGTTTATTTGCGTTTTTATAACGAAAAGCATTCCAAGATGTAGAAAGTGATAAACCCATTTTAACGCCTGCTTTTAGCCTTCTTTCTCTTGCGTTCGCTGGGTTTCTCGTAATGCTTGCGGTCTCTTACTTCTTTTAGAATTCCTTCCTGCTCAATTTTCTTCTTGAAACGGCGCAATGCTGCTTCAAACGATTCGTCTTTTTTGACTTCAACTTCTGACAATATGATCATCTCCTTTCAATTATAAGCTTTATTTTGAATTATTAATATACCATCTATAATATAAAGTGTCAATAAAAAGCTGCCTCGCGGGTCCTGCCGCCAGACAGACCCATTATTCTACTTCAAAAGAAATAATTACGTTAAAAGTTAAGATTGGATAATCAAGGTTTTTGGGGAATGATGGGTAAGGGGCTGCGTTTTTTATCGCGTTTATTGATATTTCACGGAGATATTGGCTTGCGGAAGAATTTTCTTCTTTGAGGCGGATGTCTTTTAAGGTTCCGTCTCTGGTAAGAATAAAGGATACTTCTAATTGGCCTGATTCCAGGCGGTTATTTGTTTGATAGAGCGAGCGTTTTATTTTTTCACGGACAATCTCGGAATGCGTAGTATAGGATGGGCTGTTATTATTTTTTTCGGCATCTTTAAGGGAAAAGACTATCTTCTTTTTTATGGAGATGGAATCCGGTTTGATAAAGGTAGGTTTTGGTAAGGCTGGCGGCTGTTGGGAGAGAGAGAATTTACTGCTTTTGTAAATGTTGTTTTTTTCAGCTACCGGTGAAGGAACTTTTATATCGCTGTAAATTTTATCCGGCAATTTAATCAATGGCTCAATTTTACGGGACTTTATGTTTGCCCCTGTTTTAGTTTTTATAGGTTCGTTGCGGGATTTTACATATTGGACCGCTACTAATTTCTCTTTTTTTATAGTTGGGATAAAGCTTAAGGAAGCATTCTGCATAAGGAATACTCCATGCAGAGCCAAAGATATTACAAGCATAAACAAAAGGGGTTTTTCTTTAAACATTTAAAATTCAATGCCTCTTCTTGCTTTTACGCCTTTTTTATAGTAATGCTTAATCTCTTTTATTTCGCTTACAAGGTCGGCGAGTGCTATGATTTTCTTATGAGCATTGCGGCCGGTTATGATTAATTCAATTTTAGGAGGAGCCTTTTTTATAAGCTCAATAATTGAATCTAACTTAAGTAATTTTAGATCTAAGGCGACATTAAGCTCATCCATTATCACCATGTCATAGGATTTATCTGAAATTATAGCCTTAATTCTATCTAGCCCTTTTTGAGCAAGCTGTTTATCTTTTTCGGTTACCTTTCTTATGAAGTTACAGCTGCCAAAGTGTTCAATCTTGATTTTCTTTATGCATTTTAACGCTTTTAAGCCGCAGCATTCTTTGCCTTTAGCGAACTGGCCAATGTATACTTTTAAACCAGCTCCTATTGCCCTCAAGGCAAGGCCGAGAGCTGCTGTAGTTTTACCTTTTCCTTCTCCGGTATAAATTTGTATCAATTGATTTACCTCTTAAGCTTTATATCCATGTTTGCCGATTAACGGGACAAAAACACAAGGGCAGATACTGGTGTAGTTAAGCCCGTCTTCTTGTCTTTCAACGAGAGTTAACATTTGGCTGAAACTTTCACCAAGGGGTAGTATCAGCTTTCCGCCATCTTTTTTTAGTTGTTCAGTTAAGGGAAGCGGAACTCTTGGGCTTGCCGCCGTTATAATAATACAGTCAAATGGCGATTCTTCTTTCCATCCAAGGGTTCCATCGCCGATTTTAAACTTAATATTCGTGTAATTTAATTCGCGTAAAGTTTGCTCTGCCGTTTTAGAGAGGGATTCAATCCTTTCAATTGAAAAAACCTCTTTAGCTAATTCCCCCAAAATTGCCGCCTGATAACCGGAACCGGTCCCAATCTCTAAAATTCTTTCATTTCCAGTCAGGTTTAATGTTTGTGTCATGAGAGCAACGATGAATGGCTGGGATATGGTTTGATTTTCTCCTATAGGAATTGGATGGTCGTCATAGGCGGAATTTCTTAATGCAACAGGCAGAAATTTTTGCCGTTCTACTTTTAAAAAAGCATCTAAAACCCGTTTATCGCTTATGCCTCTTGGAATAAGCTGGTCAGCGACCATGCGTTTTCTTAAAGCTTCGTATTCCATATTTCGTTAAGGATAAGTTTTATAAACCGAATAGTATCTACAAGAGGATTAATTTGGCTTTTTTGTCCGCTGTAAATACTCTTAATGGGAACGGACGTGACTTTAAATCCCATCCGGGCAGCCTTAATGAGAATCTCTGATTCGGTTTCATATTTGGAAGTTTTTAAAGCAACTCGTTTCAAGACGCCAATTTTAATCAGGCGAAAACCGCATTGAGTGTCAGGAATCTCTTGTCCTGAGATGCAGGATATGATCCATGACATAAATTTGTTTGTCAGAATCCTTATAAACGGCATCTTTTGCGTTTTTGACATCCGGTTTCCTATAAAAATATCGCCGTCAGAGAATTTCGCAAGGCGCAAGAAAAAAGGAATGTCTTCGGGCAGGTGCTGCCCATCACCGTCCATTGTGATTACTTCTTCAAAGTTATTTTCCAGCGCATATTTAAAGCCGCGAATTAATGAAGCTCCTTTCCCTAAATTCTTTTCATTTCTAATGACTCTAGCTCCGGAATTTTGCGCTATCCTTGCAGTATTATCAGTTGAGCCGTCATCAACTATGACAACGCTTAGGTTTTGGGCAAGGATTTTTTTAACAAGCGCGGGAACCGTCTTTGATTCGTTAAAAGTAGGGATAATTACGCAAACTTTCATCGGCCTTCGTGGTTAATAGCCCAGAATGGGCGGAAAACATACCATTGTTCCGGGTATTCTTTTATGTAGTTTTCAAAAATAATTTTATATCTTGAGATTATTTCTAAGATATCTTTAGTTTTATCTTGGGTGGCTTTATACTCAATCGGTTTTTCAATTCTTAGCGTAAATGTATCGTTAGGGTTTCTGACCATAAATCCCGGGACAATACTTGCTCCGGTTTTTAAAGCAAATGCAGCGGGGCCTTCAGGAAAATAAGTCGGTTTGCCAAAAAAATCCAAGATAACTCCTTTTTCTGCAAAATCCCTGTCCCCGACAAGGGCGACTAATTTATTTTCTTTTAAAGTATTTAGGCAGGCTCTGACTGCTTTCCCAAAAGGGATTACATTGATTTTCTTGCTTTGCCTTTGTGAATTAAAAAAATCGTTTACCTTTTTTGTTTTATGGGGAAGCGCAACAGCATAAAATGGAAATCCCGAAAGTGCAACCACCACTCCTCCTAATTCCCAATTGCCAATGTGCGCAGTTAAGACAACTATTCCCTTTTCTTTTTTAAGTTCTTCTGTAAAGTAATGTAAATTCTCAATTTTAACATTCTTTTTAATATATTCTTCGTCAATTTTTTCAAATCGGAAAAAATCTACAAGGTATTTGGCAAAGTTCCTAAAAACTCTCCTTCGCAAATAGCGGATTTCACTTTCTTTTTTTTCAGGAAAAATAGCCCTTAAATTATTCCCTACATTTATCCTGTCGGTTCGTGAAAACAAATATTTTGTATCCGCAGCCAATGATGCAACCCAATAACTGAATTTAAGAGGAAGTGTTAAAGCGACGAATTGTCCGATTCTGTAGAGTGTGTAATTAAACATCTATAAGTCAAGTAACAGCTTGGCAATATTCATACTGGAGTCAGGTTTGCTTATTTTTTCTTCAGCCTCTTGCATTAAACGAAGCTTTTCAGGATTAGAAAGCAATTCTTCAATTACAGGCCCGATATCATCCGGGTTATCTACTTCTATAGCTGCTCCTTTTTCCGTCAGGTAAGTTGTGTTATTTTCTTCTTGTCCGGGAATTGGCTCAACAATGATCATGGGCAATTTTTTGGTAAGAACTTCTGCTGTAGTAACTCCTCCGGGTTTTGATATTATGATATCCGATACTTCCATTAATTCATTGATGTTATTTGCAAAGCTGAAAAGCAAAACTTTCTTGTTAAGTTTTTTAATCTTACGCTTTAATGATTTATAAAGGCGTTTATTTGTGCCGGTTACTACGATTTCCTGGATCTCGGGCCTAATTTCATCCAGAGATTTAATGATTTTTTTAATTGGGCCTAAACCCTGCCCTCCTCCCATGATTAAAATCACGGGAAGGTTTGGATTTAATTTTAGTTTTTGGAAAACCTTTTCTTTGTTAACGGGTTCGCAAAATTTTTGGTCGATTGGAATTCCGAAATCCCTGATTTTATCCCGGCTTACTCCTTTATTTATTAATCGCTCAAGAACTTCTTTTGAAGGAGTGATATAGTAATCAACTTTGTCATAGACCCAGTAGGAATGCGGGACATAATCCGTTAGCACTGCTATGAGAGGAAGTTCGTGGCTGCAGGATTTTTTGTAGTCTGCAACCATTCCGCAAGGATAAGCCTGCGTGCAGATAACCACGTCGGGCTTAAATTGATCAAATAGTTCTTTAATCTTAGGAGAGTTGAATTTATGCACCGCTTCTTTTATTTTCTCAAATTTTTCAATAACCTTAGGATTGTCATAAAGGTAATCCCAGAGCTGGGGCGTGCTTTTGATAACGCTCATATAAAGTTTATTAATGACTTTTTCGGTAATGGGGTTTGTATAGTTAAAGGCGTTAATCCCTAAAACTTCAGTTTGAGGAGCAAGGGTTTTGATTGCTTTCTCAATAGCCATAGCAGCGCTTTTGTGCCCTGAAATATCAGAGATGTACATCAAAATAATACGTTTTGGTTTCATTTTTACTAAATCTTTCCTTCGTGAAAAACGTGTGCAAATGCGTTGACAATCAAGGGGTCAAATTGTTTTCCGCTCTGGCGTTCAATTTCATCCGCAGCTTCTTTTTTGGAAAGCCCTTTGCGGTATGGCCTGTCGGTAGTCATTGCGTCAAAAGTGTCGGCTACAGAGATTATTGATGCAATTAAAGGGATTTGATTGCCTTTAAGCCCCTCTGGATATCCTGAGCCATCGTATTTTTCATGGTGATATTTTACTCCAAGCATTGATTCTTGTAATTCCCTGATTGGCAGCAGGATTGCTTCGCCAACTAAAGGATGTTCCTGCATGCGCTTTTTTTCTGCTTCGTTTAACGGGCCTTCTTTATTAAGTATTGATTCAGAAATTCCGATTTTTCCTATGTCATGCAATAATCCAGCTATATGCAGGTTTTCAAGGAATTTTTCATTAAATGCAGATTTATTATGTTCACTTAAAGCTCTTGCGATTTCCAGGCTTAGGTTTGTAACGCGTGAAGTGTGGCCGTGCGTATAGTGGTCTTTGGCGTCAATTGCCGCAGCTAAGGCAACCGTGGTATGGATAAACAAACGGTGGTTTTTTTCAAGTTCCAGCTTTAAATCTTCAAAAAGCTGGGCGTTCTTTAGAGCCATTGCTACATCAGAGGCAAGGGCGTCAAAAAAATCGATCTCTTCTTCTTGGAATTTCCTTCCATTTTTCTTGTTGCCTAATAAAAGAAGCCCAAGAAGCTCGTCTCCAAAATAACTTGGAACACAGGCGACGGTGTCAAAGATTTCCATTTGGTATAGTGCGCCCTTTAGCAATTCTTTTGCTTGAGCGCCGATTTTCCTTTTTAGGAAGACTTTGGCTTCATCGTAGACTATCCCGCCGTCATTAAAGAGCTGTTTGTCTATGCGTTCGTTGAAGAAACGGATAAGCGGATTATCAGCATCCATTCTTGCGAAGTTCTTCGGTATTTTTACTCCTGCAGAGCCTCTTGAAAAGGTGAGAATATAAGAATTTCTTTCTTTGTTGTGCAGAAGGATGCCAGCGTGGTCAACATTAACTACTGCAGCAATTCTGCGCACAATCATTTTAATGAGCGTGTCAGGTTCATGCACCAGGATCATGCTTCTTGCCGCATCCTCTAATTCTTTTTTATAGTCAATTCGAGCTGGTTTTTTTCTAAGATGAAAAGGCATAGTTAATTATGTTAAATGATTATTGAAACAGTTGTTTCATTACGATTCTTTCTAATTCATCTAACTCAAGCGGTTTGTGGATATAGTCAATTGCCCCAAGTTGAATGCATTTCTCGTGTGCTCCGCCGTCTTCAGGTTTTCTGCCGGTTACCATGATAACTCGTATCGTTTTATCAATTTCTTTGATTTTCCTAAGTGTCTCAATGCCATCAATTCCGTCCATAATAATGTCTAATAACACTAAATCCGCTTTTTCTTTGCCTAAAATATCAAGGGCCTCTTCTCCGCTTGATGCAGTCAGAGTATCAATTTTTCGCTTGCGGAAGAAATTCGCCGCGAATTCTCTTACATCAATTTCGTCATCTACAATTAATAAACGAGCCATTATAAACTCCTTTTTAAGAAATTAGAACATTATTATAGCATTTAATAAACTTTTTTCAATAGTCAAGAAAATAGGGACACATCCTATTTTTTAAGTTTTAACTGTATTCTAAAAATAGGATGTGTCCCTTAAACTAAAGGCAGTTCAATTATAAACCGTGTACCGACTTGGTGTTCGGATTCAAAAGTAATCTTGCCTCTGTGGGTGTCGGTAATTATGCGCCGAATTACATAAAGGCCCAGGCCGGTTCCTTTGCGGGAGGAAATTTTCGTTGTGAAAAATGGGGTAAATACCTTTTTATCGTTATCAGTTTTTATTCCCATGCCATTATCTTGGACTACGATTTCTAAAGAGTGTTCTTTAGGGAAAGCTTTAATTGTGATTTTTCCCCGGTAGCCGGGTTCTTTCAACGTAGTGCGGCGTTCAACAATTGCATCATAAGCATTATCAATTAAATTAAAGAAAACTTCTTGAAGCTGGGTTAAGTTGCCTTTTATCTTTGGCGTTTCGCTGGTAAAATCGCGGATAATATCTATTTCAGAAAGTTTAACTTTGTATTGAACCATCTCTAAAGTAGTGTCAAGTATTGTGT